>JAICRQ010000185.1 GCA_025966435.1 Anaerolineales bacterium
AAACTGACCAAGCACACTGAATGCGGCACCTGCCATAATTAAACCGGGTACAAAAGGAACAGACTGACTATGAGTGAAAAAATTTCACGGCGTGAATTTCTCAAGCTTGCAGCCGCAGGGGCGGCGACGACGGCTGTTCTTACGGGCTGTGGTCCTGCTTCGCGCTACGTGAAGCGTGAGCCGTATTCAAGGATGCCCGAGTATACCTACAATGGCTTGAGCACCTATTACGCCACAACGTGCCGCGAATGTGCGGCGGGATGCGGTCTTATCGTCCGTACATTTCAGGGACGCGCCCTCAAAGTAGAGGGGAATCCCAATCATCCCGTTAATCGTGGCAAGACCTGTCCGCGTGGGCAAGTTACCCTTCAGGGTTTGTATAACCCGGACCGCGTTCAGGGTCCGATTCAGCACACACGGGGAGAAGCGCTCTATAACGATCGTTTTCAACCGATACAATCGAATCTATCCTGGGATGAAGCTATTCAGGTCGTTGCTGACGCTCTGGTCAGCCCGACAGGGACGGCTTTCCTGCTTGGAACGGGCTCCGATCATCTGTTTGACCTGGTCTCGGACCTAGCAACTGCCATTGGTGCGCCGGCTCCCATTCGCTTTAGCGCGGGAAGCATGTTCGATGGACAGGCTACCCTCAGCAGAGCGGCGGAGGATGTATTCGGTCAGGCGGCGCTGCCATTCTTCGATATTGGGAATTCTGACCTGGTGCTTTCCTTCGGCGCGAATTTCCTCGAAACCTGGCTTTCTCCGGTCGCCTATAACCGGGAATATGGAAAATTGCGCCGCGGAAACCCAAAGCGACGCGGCTACTTCATCCAGTTCGAACCGCGCATGTCTCAAACCGCTGCAAGCGCCGATCAATGGATTCCGATCCATCCCGGGAGCGAAGGCATGGTGGCGCGGGCAATTGGCAGACTCGTGGCGGAAGCAAGAGGCGGCGAGATGCCGGCAGCTTTTGGAAACGTCGATCTGGAGGCTGTCACTTCCGAGGCGGGAATCAGTATGGAGACCCTCGAGAACGTCGTCCAGCACATCCTCGATGCGGCGAGCCCGGTTGCCATCCCGGGTGGCGCCGTGTTGAGCATGAGCAATGGACTCCAAACGGCGCAGGCTGTGATGGCGCTCAATGCCATGTCTGAAAATATTGGCAGAGCGGGCGGCGTGCTCCTTTCTCCGCTTTCGCCCAATCAAGATGCTTACCATCGTGCTGCCAGCGCCCGTGAGATGGCTGATTTTATCGACACAATGAACGGCGGTGGAATCACAAGACTGTTCATCCATGGCATAAACCCGGTCTTTGAGCTGCCCAAATCGCTTGGGTTTGCCGAAGCACTGTCGAACGTGGGCACAGTCATTTCTTTTGCTACGTTCCCGGATGAAACCGCTGTTGCCTCAGACTATATCTTCCCCGATCACCATGGACTCGAATCGTGGGGTTACCAGCGACCTGCGACAGGCGCCGTGCAGTCTGTGCTTTCGGGGGCGCAGCCGGTCGTTTCGCCGCTTTACAATACGCGCTCCACAGTCGATGTGCTCCTTGCCGCCGCGAAACTGGCCGGGACGGCGGCGGCACAGGCGATGCCGTTCACCGATGAAGTGGAATACATCCAGAGCAAACTGGCGAACCTGGTCGGGCAGGCTGGCGGTTCCTTTGCTGCGCCCGAGATCAATGCATTCAGCGCCTATTTCCAGCAGCATGGCGGATGGTGGACAGCAGAACCCGTGGATCCGGGTGGGGCTCCGCCAGCCGCCCCTGGCGAAAGCACAGCGGAGCCGGGCGAGGCAGAATTTGCCGGTGAAGGCGAATTCTTCTTCCTGCCATTTGTTTCCCCTACGCTGGGCGAATCTGGCGCGAACAAACCCTGGCTGCAGGAACTGGCAGATCCCACAACCACCGTCATGTGGAATACATGGGTGGAGATCAACCCGGAAACGGCGCATGAGCTTGGGCTTGAGAATGACGATGTCGTAAAGATCATCAGTGAAGCCGGAGAAGTGGAAGCGCCTGTGTACCTGTACCCCGCGATCCATCCCGAGGTGATCGCGATGCCCTTCGGGCAGGGTCATACAGCTTACGGGCGCTATGCCCAGGGGCGCGGAACGAATCCCGCAGATCTTCTCGGTGCGCATTTTAATGAAGCCGGGGATCTTGCCTTTGCGGGAATGAAGGTGCGCGTGGAGAAGACCGACAGAAAGCAAATCCTTTCACGGCTGGAGAGTCGGATTGGCGTTTATGGGGAAGGGCTTGGCGGTGATACACATCGGTAGAGGAGACGAGATATGAGTTTGATGGTTGATTTAAACCGCGTAGGCGCGAAGGGTTCGCTGATACAAGAAGAAGCTAGTGGCAAGTGGGGGATGGTCATCGACCAGGATATCTGCACGGGCTGCCAGGCGTGTGTGGCTGCCTGCGCCATGGAAAATAACCTCCCGTTCGTGATGGAGGAAGATGCCGGGTATGGTCGTACCCTGCACTGGATCCGGATTGAACGTTTTTGGGAGGGAGAATATCCGGAAGTGAGCGCAACTCCCTTCCAGCCGATGTTGTGCCAGCACTGCGGCAGCGCGCCCTGCGAGCCGGTTTGCCCGGTGTTTGCTTCGGTTCACAGCCAGGCGGAAGAACTGAACCTTCAGGTGTACAACCGCTGTGTAGGCACGCGTTACTGCGCAAACAACTGTCCCTATCAGGTACGTCAGTTCAACTGGAGGGATTATCACTTCCTGCCCTTCCACGCAAATGACTTTGACGGGCAACTGGTTTTCCCTTTGCATAACCAGTTAAATCCTGACGTCACCGTGCGCCAGCGCGGCGTGATGGAGAAATGCACGTTCTGCATCCAGCGTATCCATAAGGCACAGGATACAGCGAAGTCAGAAGGTCGTGAGGTAGAGGATGGCGAATTCACCACTGCCTGTGCCCAAGCCTGCCCAACGGACGCGATTAAGTTCGGCCGCCTGGATGACCATGAGAGCCTAGTAAGCCAGCTTGCGCAGCAAGAGCGTGGGTACCAGCAATTGCACGAACTTAACACCCTGCCGCGCATTACCTATCTGAAGGCAGAAAGGGCAGAGTAACATGGCTGTCACTTCCAAATACTTTTCCGGCTCGGAACGGGCGCACGAGGAACATCACGAAGAAGAGCATGATCCGCGCGAATCCCTGATGTTCGACCCGCTGCCGCGGGGTGTAATGAACGACATGGTGATGGAGTCGATGCACACAACCTCCTGGAAGTTCTGGCTGGTGCTAGGCATTCTTGCATTCCTGGTGGCGACCTGTTTCTTTTACGCCTGGGGCTATATGATTTCCGAAGGGCTTTACGTGGCGGGTGTGATGCGCCCCTCCTTCTGGGGGATCTTCCTGGTCAATACCGTGTTCTGGATCGGTATCAGTCACGCGGGAACGTTTATCTCTGCGATCCTGCGCGTGATGAAAGCGGAGTTTCGCCGTCCGTTCACTCGTGCCGCGGAGCTGATGACGACTTTCGGCTTGATCCAGGCGGGCGCCAGCATCTTCATGCATCTCGGTCGTGTCTGGCTGGCGTACTGGCTGTTCCCCATCCCTAACGAGAGGCAGTTGTGGCCCAACTTCCACTCGCCATTGATGTGGGACTTGCTGGCAATCACCACCTACGTGCTCGGCAGTACTATGTACCTGTTCCTGCCGCTCATCCCCGACCTGGCGATGGCGCGTGACCGCTCCACCGGCTGGCGCAAGACCTTTTATCGCATCCTTGCGTTGGGTTTCCGCGGCACCGAAGGCGAATGGCGCCACCTTACGGTTGCCATGAACATCTTTGCCTTTGCGATCATCCCGGTCATGTTCTCGGTACACACCATCGTATCCTGGGACTTTGCAATGGCGATGCGCCCAGGCTGGTCTTCCACAGTGTTTGGTCCGTACTTCGTACTCGGGGCGCTGCACTCCGGTATGGGTGCAGTGGCGATCGTGTTGTTCATCATGCGCGCCACGATGAAGCATATGGATTACTTCATCCGCAAGGAACATTTCGATGCGCTCGGCAAACTCATGCTGATCGTTTCGTTTGCATACGCCTACTTCTTCTTCAATGATTACATCGTCCAGTGGTATGGCGGCGACCTGGCGACGGACAACCTCCTGCACTGGCTAGAAGGTGGCCCTATGGCGTGGATGTTCTTCCAGATGATCGGTTTCAACATCGTGTTACCATGGCTGACGCTCTGGAACAAGCGAATACGTACCACACCCTGGCTGCTTGCGCTCATCGGTTTGCTCATCAATGTGGGTATGTACTGGGAACGTTACGTCATCATTCCGGTTATGCTCACGATCAACCGCATGCCGTTCACCTGGAGATTGTATGAACCGCGCATCGAGATTTTCCTGACCATCGGAACGTTCTCGATGTTCCTCCTGTTCTACATGATCGCCTCCCGCCTCATTCCGTTGATCCCGGTCTGGGAGGTGCAGGAGGGACAAATGACGCATTCCCTGCGCAAGGTGGGTAAAGCTCATCTGCCAACGATTACGGAGTTCGAGTAAAGGGAGTGGTACATGGCTGATACAACATTTTTGGCACTCTTTGAAGATATCGATCCGGCGGCGAACGCGATCGAGAAATTGCATGAGATGGGAGTCACCAATGACCGCATGGAGGTGATGTCCGGCGTGCCTATCAACCCCAGGATGCTGGGGCGCCCGCATCCCTGGACGAATGTTTCAAGATTAGCGCTGGGCGGGGCGATTGCGGGCTTCTTTTTTGGGCTCTTCTTGAACTTTGGAACGCCGAATCTGTACGCGGTGCGAGTGGGCGGCCAGGCATTGTTTCCTATTCCACCGGGTTTGATTATTCTCTTCGAAATGACAATGCTTTTCGCGCTGCTTGCCACCTTCCTGGGTGTGTTCCTCGAAAGCGACTTTCCGAATTACCGCTCCCTGCAATATGTCCCACAGATCAGCGATGGCAAGATCGGTGTCTTTTTCCAAATTCCGCAGGAGGAGCAGCAAAAGTTCACCGATGCCCTGAACGAGCTGGGCGCCGAATCCGTGGAACCGACTGAGGCGCGGCAACTATGAGACTTCTAACACAACTGGTCTGGGTGTTCACTGTGCTGGCAATCCTCCTCGCAGTGGTCCTGCTCTTTACCTATGACGTCATCAAGGTTGAATGGATTTCCTTTATGGAGATCCAGCCTTCCCATCGCCAGATGGAAGATCCGCTCCCGGTGCCGGCGCGCTCCATCCCGATCGAGGGACCCGTATCCATCCCGGGTATGCTCCCGCCTGAAAATCCGGTCGAGGCAGATGAAGCTTCGATCGCGCGCGGCTCGGAGCTTTTTGAAATCCATTGCAGGATGTGTCATGGACAGACCGCGGAGGGGAATGGTCCGATTGCTCCTTTCCTTGCCAATAAGCCTGCGAATCTGACGTCTCCCATCGTGCAATCGAAAAGCGACGGCTCTATCTTTCTGACGATTACTAATGGGGTGGAGGGGAAAATGCCGCCCCTTAATGAGAACCTGCTTGTCCACGACCGCTGGGACCTGGTCAACTTCATCCGCACGCTGACCATAGAAGACTAGGGGAGGAGCCAACATGAATGACGACACTCGTGGATTGATTTATGGGACGATCGCTTTTTTCCTGGTCGGCCTGGTCATTTGGCTCGGGTTTGTTTATATTTCCGCTTGCGGCTTCACGCTGAATTGTCTTCAGGGCGCGCCCCTGGTGGTGCGGACGCCCATCCCGACCTTAATTCCTTTTGGAGAAGTGGAGCGAGAGCCGGGGAACACAGAGGTTGACTTCAATCGATGTCAAATCGGCGCGGTCCAATTAATTGGTGCCTGGGTCGAGGCAGGGCATTCGGATACGGAAGCATTTCCATTTACCGACTCAAACGGGCAGGACTGTGAAGCGACATATGAAGATATCCAGCCTCTCTTGCGAGAAAACAGTGTTTGGTACCCGGGTTCCCTTGGCTGTACCTCCTGCCACAACGCCGACCTGACCGACCGAAGCGGCGGATTGGATTTGTCCACGTATGAGGCAATGTCTGCCAATGCAGCTCTTTTCGGTGATGGCAGTTGGGAAGGCTCATTACTGCATGAGGTACTGGTCAACCAGGGATTGACCGCAGAAGGTCACTCTCCGGATGTGGAACCGCGTAACCCGGTCTTATATGTAGGTCAGGTCATCGGTGATGGGGAAACGGAAGGCACAGCGACACCTGAGGTAACTCCGACACCGTAAATAAAAACAGAAACTCCCGGATGTCCGGGAGTTTTTATTTACACAAGTAGGCATCGGCTATAATCACGACGTCCCTGCACGTAACGATTCTTTACACACACCCAGAGAAACATGACGACTCATACACCTCCTGAATCCTCTAAAATCCTGGAGATCTATCTCTTGATCGCTCAGTATCCCATGCTGGCATCACAAATCCGGCGCCGGATGAGGGAGGAGCTATTCGGGCGCGGAATCATCACACAGCAGAGATTCGATGCAGAGGTCAAAGAGAAAGCCGTGCAATCCCAGCAGCGTGAGGGCATACAGAATGGTCTTGTGGAAGAAGACAAGGAAAAGTGGGACCTTCGCTGGCACCGCGTGCGCAGAACCCTGACCGATTTCTACTTCGCGTATAACCTGCCCATCGAGATTCTCTATCAAATCCTAGAGGAACTGCAGACACCTCAGGCAGATGGCAGGAGTATTTCCCCCGACCACAGCCTGCCATTCAACCCGGAGCTCGCACCCCTGGAAATGGTCTTACGACAGGCAGAAAAGTATGAAGCGCTACCGGAGGCAGAACGCGCTGCCGTCGATCATCATTTGCAGGAATTACGCGTCGTGCTGCTCAAAAGCCTGGTCAGCGACCAGTTATCTTTTATTCACATT
>JAICRQ010000455.1 GCA_025966435.1 Anaerolineales bacterium
CCGATCCGTCAGGAAAGGACGCTGAAGGAAATGACCGTCGCGGCGGTCAAAGAAGGTACGCCCCAAGCCTTCGATGACCTGACAGAAGCAATGCGCAAAACCGCCCAGGGACTGGCTGAGTTACACAAATCAGGCACAAAGCTGGCCACTCTCTATGGTTGGGAGGATGACGAAGAACAGACTCGCGAATCAATCCAGGAGTTGTCCGTATCTGTCCCCCAACTGGCTGCGGCAGGACTTCCTTTTTTGGAAAGACTCGAAAGTCTGGAGACAGGCTCCGAGCCGGATCCACGCGTCCCCTCGCATGGTACCTTCCGCCCGGCGCAAGTGCTCATGCACCAGGGAGAAATTGGGTTTATTGATTTTGATTCTTCTGCTATGGCGGAGCCCGCGAAAGACCTGGGGTTGTTCCTTTGTGCATTCCTGCGGGCGGGCATGGCAACTGTCAAGTTCGATGACATTGAGGTCTCCTCGGAGCCGTTGGATGAGGCTGCCCGGTTGAGGCGCTTCGAACGGTTGCTCGACGTCAGTGAGAACTTTCTGGATGAATACGAGCGTGCGTACATGCCGGTCAACAGGCAGCGCGTGGCGCTCTTCGAAGCGCTCGAGCTCTTCATCCTGGTGTTGCACGCCTGGACGAAAATCAAAGTACGTGAACTGAACGATATCATGTTCGTCCTGGAGCATTTCCTCCCGGCGTATAAGATCCTAAACCTGAAATGAACCAGGAAGAGATTCTCTCCGGAAACGCCGGCGTGGCAGGGGTCCAGCGCCTGTTAGATGGACAATCGTCGCGCCGCCTGCTGAAGCGCGAAGTGCAGAAGATGCTGCGAGAGGGGTATCGCGCCGGTCCCTTCCACCTGACGCGTGCCAAGTTCAAGCCCGGGCGAAAGCTCTCCGCGTATTTCAACGTCCCGGTGTTGGACTCTACAGGAGAGGCAAGCCATTCGGTTCACCTTGCCGTTACATGGCAGAACAGCCTGGATGAGGCGCCCCCCGCTGAGAGTTGGTCTCAGCTGAAGGAGGAAGCGAGCGAATCTGGTTTGATGCCTGTCCAAAGTGAATTGTGGCGGGACGTGCCTGAAAAAGGGATGAGGCTTCAGGTTTGGCCATTTGATCCGAAGTTTCCACAGCTGGTTCGCCTGGGCAACCCCTCGTATGCTGCCCGAATATTTGCTTCTCTTGGCATTGCAGATCAAACCCCGCTGATCACGCCCATCCGTTACCGTCCAAAAGAGCGTCATGTATTACGGTACGAGATTAACTCGTCGGAGAGGGGTCATGGAGAAAGCCAGCCATTGTACGCCAAGCTTTATACAAGCGGACAGGATGCTGCCAGGGCATTTGGGGTCGCCAGCCGGGTTGTGGATTGGCTGGAGTTCAATAACATGGGGCTTCAGGGGAACCGGCCGGAGGCTATCAGCCAGGAAGATGCTGTTATTTTTTATCCTCATGCGCCCGGAATCCCCCTCTCTCGTCAGCTTCACCGGTCACGCCGCTGGCTTGCAGAGCAGCTCCATATCATTGGCAGAGGGTTAGTGACTCTCCATAATGGGCCGGAAGCGCTGCAATCTGACTTAAAGCAGAATGATTTCACCAGGGAGGCCAAAGTCGTCCGGCGAGCCAGTGAGCATATTCAAACTCTTTTACCTGATACGTATCAGAAAATCCTGGAAGTTGTGGATCGGGCGGAGGAATGTTATTCCAGCTTGCCGCAGGAGGAACCCACATTTACACATGCAGACTTTAAGTCGGATCATCTGTTGACCACTCGGCAGGGTTTAACATTAATCGATTTCGATACCTGCACGTTGACAGACCCGGCGCTGGATCTCGGCAAGTTCCTGGCAGACCTTGAATGGTGGTTTACATTAAGAAGGCTTTCGGGGATGGAAGAGGCACAGGCGGAGCTACTAAAAGCCTATATTGCAGGAAAGGAATCGGACCACACAGTTCATGAGCGGCTGGAGCGGGCGAAGCTCTTCCACGTCCTGATCCTGGTTAAGATCGTTGCGCGGCGCGTACCAATCTATAAGAAAGACTGGGCATCGAAGACAGAGCAATTGATTGGGCGAGCCTCGCAGGTGCTCGATAAAGCAATAAAGGTTTGATTCCCTTTATTGCAGTTTTGTTATCGATTGTTTTACATCGGGGGAGAATCTAGGGTGATTGAATGGTACTCGGGACGATAACCATGTCCGCCATGTAATAGGCATGTTCATAGGCTGTCACAGCCCCTCCCTCACCGGAAATGGGTTCGATACTCTCATTGCCATTGACGTCAATCCCATTCCGAATCTTGTCCGCCAGCGTAACCGCTTCCCGGACCATGCCCTCCAACTCGGGCGAATCAAATGAGGAGTTCAGGATAGCTCTCAACTGATCTCGCAACTGAGCTGTCCATCCGTCGAGATTGGTTGCACAGTCCTTTACGTGCGTTCCATGGGTGAGCATATTCTGCGTTGCGTTCGGTGATGTGAGCGACAAATCTGCGTGCGTGAAGGTGCCCTGGATATATCCCAGGTTCTCTCCATTAAGTAAAAGACCGTAACCATCGCCGGGGTCGTCAACGGCGCCATCTCCGTTCCAGTCCCTGTATTCTTCACTCTGGCTTCCGAGGATCAGATTCAACATTCTTTCGGCGTGCAGATCGACGCCTGCCTCATCCCTGGCTTCAAAGGAGGTCAGCATCTGCTGCGCGGATTCGTTAAGCAGGCGTGTGTCAGCATCCAAGCCGCGAATGAGCCCAACGTTCTCGGGCGTAGCACCAAAGCTAAACAAGAGATGCCGGATGTGAGTAATGCCATCGGGCGGGAGGCTTGCCGAAAATGCAATATCATTGGAGGAATTGGGGCTGGGGTCAGGATCTGGCTCTCTGGTGATCTCTAAGGCTCTGTATTTTGCAAGCAAGTTCTGTCCCTGACCATCGACAAAGGCAAGCGAGCCTTGATTTTGCTGGTCGAACGCAATCATACCAATACTGATGCGCTGCTCCCCATCATCCTGAATCAGCCAGCCTTCATACTGGCTGCCCGGCGGAGGAGCCTCCATGTTCGTTGTAGAAATCGTTACTTGATCCGCAGGCGCAGTGCCGTCCTGAAAACGCAATCGGCCGACAGCATCTTCCTCTCCCGTGTGCGGAATCACACCCGGACCTCCTGTCAATGCCGGGACAGCGAATGTCAGAAACCCCCAGGTGGCAAGGGCAAGGAAAAGCAGCCCCGTTACTGCGTACACGGCTATCCGTTTCCATGTGAACCCGGCGGATGGAGCCTGTTGACCGGAAGCGGTAGCAGCTTCCAGCGGGCGCGTAACGGGAAACGATGCTCCCGCTCGTACAGTATTGGCCTCCGAAACCATTCCGATCGCATCCATGTAATCTGCCGCAAATTCACGGCAGGTCTGGTAGCGCGCGCCCGGATCTTTTGCCAGGACGCGGTCGATTACTTCCTGCACGGATGGC
>JAICRQ010000284.1 GCA_025966435.1 Anaerolineales bacterium
CCAGCATATAGGCGCCTTATAGAAAGAGCGAAGGAAAGGCGAACTAACACCGAAGCGCCCGGCATCGGCTTCGGGGAATCCCTGCCTGCTGTCTCTTGGGATATCCCCCATTGGGGATTGTAAGATAAAAACTTACAATGTAATAAAGTCGGAGCCAGAGTGTGCACGCCTGGCTATCTATTCGTTAGTATTCGGAGGACAAACAATGAGTGAAAGAAAAGATACTCTCCAGCAATACGTAAGCGATATGCTGGCGGTGGAGCGCCACCTGTTGCCAGCGTTCGAGAATCAGAGCAAAGATGATCGCATGGCGAAATACCCTGAGGCGCGGCGTCTGGTGAACAAGATCGAAGCCACGATCAATAGCCATATCAACGGTCTCAAACAGCATCTTGAAAACCTGGGTGGCGATGCTGCTTCCCCGGTCAAAAGTGCTGTGACCACTGCACTGGGAGTTGCTGCCAGTGTCATCGAAAACATGCGCACCGATCCCGTTTCGAAAAACCTGCGCGACGATTACACTGCGCTAAACCTGGCGGCGGTCAGTTACACCATGCTGCACACCACCGGTCGGGCACTGATGGACGAGCAGACTGCTGATCTCGCGGCTGCATACCTGATGGATTACACACCTTTGATCACAGAGATCAACGAGGTTATCCCTGAAGTGGTTGTCAGTGAGTTGCGGGATGAAACAGAAGTGCTCGATCCCGGAGCAGCTGCGCAAGCCGTCGAGCGTACCCAGCAAGCCTGGCACCGCGAGCATGTGCACAGCGGTCACACTCACGCCTGGTAAGTTCTCAGGCAGACCGGAACTAGTCTACATTCGTTGTCACATAGCTACATAATTGACCAGCCGACCGCTAACGGTCGGCTGGTTTGTTCACGAACGTTAGGATTCTATAGCATAGATGAGAAGTCCGTTCGAGAACGAACAAGTTCTGATGTTTTTCGTTTGTATTAGCAGATATTCGTAAAACACCCGAATCCCTTGCCTATACATCAAGGAGGCACCATGCAATTTGACGATTTCGTAACACGAGTACAGGAACAAACCCGGCTCGATACGCGTGATGAAGCCATACAAATCACCCGCGCCGTGCTGGAAACCTTAGGCGAGCGGCTGGATCGCAAGGTCAGGAATGGAGTTGAGGCACAGCTTCCCAATGAGCTAAAAGAGTTCCTGCTCGCTAGGGCAGAACATGGCGACCTGTATGATGTGCATGAGTTCTATAATCGCGTCGGGGCACGAGCGGATCTAACATACGGTGACGCGACGGAACGCACAAGACAAGTGATCTCCGTTCTGCGAGAGGCTATCCCTGACGGAGAAATAGAAGATATCCTGGAAGACCTACCCCCTGAATACGGTGAATTGTTTGCCTGATATTTATCTTATCCCTTGAGCGCTCCCGCTAATAAGCCGCGGATGAATTGCCTTTGGAAGATGATATAGATGAGCAGAGGCGGGATGGTCGCCACTGCCAACCCTGCCATCTGCAAACCCCATTGGACGCGGTAGCGCCCGTTGAGGAACATGATTCCCAGCGGGACGGTGTACTTGGCTTCATCCTGCATGTAGACCAGGGGGTAGATAAAGTCGTTCCAGACCCACATGAAGTAGAAGATGGCAATGGTGGAAATTGAAGGCCGCGCCAACGGCAGCATGATCCGGATGAGCATCTGCCAGTGCCCGGCGCCATCGATGCGCGCTGCGTCGATGATCTCTTTGGGAATCGACTGGAAGAAGCTCCGCAGCACCATGATACCGAACGACGCCCAGCCAAAGTAGGTGAAAATCAACGCCCAGTGCGAGCTGACCAGCTTCAGGACCGCAATCCACTTAAACCCGGAGATGATAAGCGCCTGCGGGGGAATCATCAAGCCCAAGAGGATAAACAGATAGAGAGCATTCTTGCCCTTGAAGTCGATCTGGGCGAGCGCATACGCCGCCAGCGCGCAGAGCAGCAGCAGCCCGGCAACGGAGATCACCGAGATAACTATGCTGTTGCGGAAGTAGATGCCCATGCCGCCCTCGACAAAGACAGTGCGGTAATTGCCAAAGAACAGAGAATCGGGCAGGGCAAAGACATCTTGAAAGATGGCAGCATCCGATTTGAGTGAGCTGTACACCATCCAAGCAAGGGGATACAGAATGGTGGCCGACACCAGGAGGAAGACCGGGTACAGCAAGATCATTTGCAGAAGTTTCGAGCGTTGCATATTAATATTCCTCCTTCGGCTGAAAGCGGGTCACCTGGATATAAGCCAGAATGAAGGTAATCACAAGCAGGACGATCAGAATAGCGTTTCCATATCCCACCTTGTTGGCGGTAAACGCCTGAAAATACGCCCAGGATGACAGCACCTCGCTGGCGTGTGAAGGGCCGCCCCTTGTCATAATATACACGTGGGCGAAAATCTTCAGGCTGTCGATAGCTGCCAGCAGCAGGACCATGGCGATAGTTGGCTTGAGCAGCGGCAGTGTGATGTGCCAGATGTCCTGGCGCAGGTTAGCGCCATCCACAAACGCCGCCTCATGCAGCTCGGGAGAGATACTCACCAGGCGGGAAATGAACAGGAACATATACAGCCCAAAGCCGTGCCAAGTATCCACCAAGATGATCACAGGCAGCACACGATTGGGATCACCCAGCCAGTCGCCGCCCAGGAAAGGCAAACCGATGGCGTTGAAGAACGGGTTGACCAGGCCAAGAGAAGGGCTCAGAGCCAGGCGGAAGACAATTCCGACCACTACCAGGGAGATGACCGTGGGCATCAGAAAGACCCCCCGGAACAGGTTGGAGAAGGGGATGCGCTGGTCCAGCGCCAGCGCCAGCAGCAGAGCCACAAGTGTTTTGAGGGTGATCGCGCCGACAAGGAAGACCAGGTTGTGGCGCAGCGACAGCCAGAAAATGGGATCTTCCCTCATTTCTGCGAAGTTATCAAAGCCGACGAACCTGATGTCCGCAAAATTAAAGCCCGTCCATTCCGTGAACCCCAGAGCCAGGGTCCCAACCATAGGTACGAGCATGAACAGGATATAGAATAACAGGGCAGGTGCCAAGAATGGCGCTGCCAGGAGCCAGGCTCTGGCTTGGTAGGCAAAGCCTGTTCGGCGGGCTTCAGCGCTCCCCGATGGCATGGTCGCTTCCGGCTCATGCACAAGGCGGGATGATGCCATGATTCTCCTTCCTTCTTCTGTGAAGTTTTGCGTGACCCTCAGGGGAGGGTCACGCAAAACAGACTCCGATGATCAGATTACTGGGCGGCTTCCAGGCCTTCCTGGATGGATTGCATGAATTCTTCAGGGGTCATCGCGCCGGTGATCAGAGCCACTGTCCCATTGTAGACCTTGTCCTCGCCCACGCCAGGGGGCAGCTCATTTTCGATCCAGGGCAGCGATTTGTCGGCAGATTTGGCATTGTTGTAAAGGTCCTTGATCACCTGGGGTGCCGAGTTATCGACCGCTCCCGCGATCACCGAGGCGTTACCGTTCTTAGCCCAGATATTCCCAGCCTCCTCGCTTGCCAGCCACTCGAGCACGCTCAGCGCGGCTTCCTTGTTGGCGGCACCGGAGGGAACAGCAAAGACATGTGTGATCGCGCCAAAGACGTCCTCCTGATTCGCTGCATCGCTGAAGCGCGGGAACGGCATGATGGAGATCTCGAACGGGGTGGGGGTCTGACCGGGCTGGTTCCAGCCGGAGGCATACCACGCGCCGGTCTGGAAGAAAGCAGCCTGCCCCGACTCGAAGACCGCCTGGCCTAAGCCATAGTCATCGCTGGCGGCGCCAGGCGATAAGTAGCCTGCCTGTGCCAGGTTCTGGAAGTCTGCCGCAGACTGGACAAAGCACTCATCGGTGAAGCTGGCGCCCTCCATGCGGATAGCCTGGTAGACCGTATCTACGCCGCAGCGCTGCACCAGGAAGCCCATCCACCAGTGCTCGCCGGGCCAGCCCGCCTGGTTGCCCAGGGCAATGGGGGTCACGCCGGCGTTCTTCAGCGTTTCGGCAGCCGCCAGGAATTCTTCCATGGTGGTGGGCACCTCGATGTTGTGTTCAGCCAGGATATCAGGATTGTAGAAGATCTGCCAGCCGGTTACGAAGGTGAAAGGAATACAGTACACTTTACCTTCAAAGGTGCAGGCAGCTTCACCGGCATCTGCCAGGTCGAAGCGGTCCTTGACGCTGTTCCACAGGTCCGTGATGTCCTCGAGCTGCCCGGCAGCCGCGAATTCGCGTGTCTGCTGGTAGCCTTCGAACTGCAGTACGTCCGGAGGCACGCCACCAGCCAGAGCAGTGCGCACGACGGTGAAGAACTCTTCATTGCCGATTGGGCGATGGTTAATCGTGATGCCGTTATTCATGCCGTTCCACGTGTTGATCAGCTCTTCGATTCCCGCCGCTTCACCGCCAGCGGTGAACTCAGTCCACAGGCTGACTTCTCCGGAGCCCTGGACGGCACCGGTTTGAGCGGGATCTGTGGCGGCTGGTGGCTGCGTTGCCTGGGTAGGCGCCGTTGGCGAACAAGCGGTGACCAGAAGGGTAAGCAGGATTGCAAGTGAGATCACCTGCAGAGTCGGCGATATGCCTTTGGCATACGGATACGTTTTCATTTCTTCCTTCTCCTTTCGAGTAACAGGGAATAGGTTGAGAAATTCTGTTGATCCGGTAAATTGTAGGGGGCTGTGTTTCGGATTCTTTTTTGCATAGCATATGCAGATGTATGGGCGGGGCACCTCTTTTCCCTAAACAGGATTTTTCCTGGTTAGATAGTGGAGTATCTTGTTTCGCATGCGCTGGGGATCCAGTTTCTTCGATGAAAGGTCTGGATAATTGAATATAAAACCGTTTTACGACAATTTCCCCCGGCACTCCAGAGTATTTCAGTTTTCATGAAAATAATTCGTGAAGCTATTATAGCGTTCATCTAAATTTGCTCCGATGGGGGATTAACCTACCCGTTTTGATATACTGTCGCTATGAAATACAGACCTTCCACCGAAGGGCAGGAAATCCTAAAGAAGGATTACAGGAAAAGGATCCTCTTTTCCCTGGAGGACTTTGCCGAAAAAGGACACCTGCTTCA
>JAICRQ010000620.1 GCA_025966435.1 Anaerolineales bacterium
ACAAGCTCGCCTCGACCGACTCCCATTCACAGAAAGTGAGGTCCTCGAACGCGCGGCAGTCATTGGTCGCACATTTTGGGATGCGGCAGTAGCTGCCATGCAAGGTTCAGCATCTGCACAAATGCTCACCGGAGGGCAGGATGTCCACGTGGCGCTGAGCGCCTTGCGAACTAAAGAACTGGTCTTTTCACACCAGCCTTCCACATTTGAAACCGCGCAGGAATTTATCTTCAAGCATGCCATCCTGCGTGAGGTCACGTATGAGCGTGTGCTGAAAGCCAAGCGCAAGCTGTATCATCGTATGGCAGCAGACTGGCTGATCCAGCAGAGCGGCGAGCGCATCGATGAATACCTGGGTTTGATTGCCCAGCATTATGAGCTGGCAGGAGATACGACGCGCGCCGTTGAATTTCTCGAACGAGCCGCGGACCAGTCCTTGCGGCTCAGCGCCTATCGTGAAGCGCTTTCGGTGGCGGAACGTGCTCTGGCGATCCTTGCTGCTTCCGAAGATACGAACCCGGCAGCGCGGGCGCGTCTTTTGCTGACGATCGGGATGGCACATCTCTGGCTCACCGACCACGCCACCGCCACAGCTCGTTTTGAGGAATGCATAGCACTGGCGCGCACCATTCGTGATCGTGGGCTTGAATCGAAAGCCCTGGCGCGCCTTGGGCGAATTGGATTGGAACAAGGCAGGTTTGAGCAGGCGGAGATGCACTTGCAGGAAAGTCTTGCCATTGCACAGGAACTGAACGACATCGATATGATCGCTTATACGTTGGCTCACCTCGGCTATATCAATCACTATCAGGGAAGATATGCCCAAGCAGAAAAATATGGCGAAGAAAGTTATGAGTATGCCAAACAGACTGGGGACGCGATTGCGCAGGCATTCTCTTTAAATATGCTGGCGATGGTCAGCATCAACAATCATCAATACGAACGAGGACATGACTATCATCTGCAAGCGATAGAAATCTGCAAGCAGGCAGGTGATCCCTATGGTCTGGCGCGAGCCTACGGCAACCTCAGTGAGCTTCTCCGCATTCAAAGAAAATATGCCGAAGCCAAACCGTATATTGTCGAGGGCATTCAACTGACGCGTGAATTGGGCAATCGTTATGCCCTGCCGATTATGCTGGTCAACCTTGTCTACTCACAAGTGGGGTTGGGAGAAATTCATGACGCCTACGCGTCTGTACGGTCTGCGCTGCAACTCAACATCGAAAACGACTCTGTCTCATGGGTTTTGTTCTCGCTGGTAGGCTACGCAAATATCCTCGCGGCAGAGGGGAAACGCCAATCTGCACTCCAGATTCTTGGGTTGTGCCTGAATCACCCCGAGACCAACAGCGATACCCATCGTGATATTCAACTGGTCCTCGAAGATCTAAAGAAAGTGCGTTCCGATGGCATCGAGACCGAACTTGAAAACGGTCGGTCGCTTGATCTGAACAAAACAGTTTTGATGGCGTTGGGCGGCTAATCCGCGATCACTTCCGTCAGTAGACCCAGTTCCGTCAGTACCTCCATCACCTTTTGGATGGCTCCGCCTTTGATGACGACGGTTGTCGGGCTTAATACTTCCCCCAGAAATTTTGACGCTCGCGATTTACGCATCTCCTCCAGAACTTCAGGCTTGCTTACCTTTAAAATG
>JAICRQ010000364.1 GCA_025966435.1 Anaerolineales bacterium
CAAATAGGAAGCAGGCTTCCTCCCTCTAATAGCAAACAGGAGTATCTGATCGATACTCCTGTTTTGATTCTTGTCTGTACATGAATGGATCAATACTCTTCGGCGGCTCGCTCTAAAATCTCGAAACCTACCACAAGATTTGCCTGCAAGGATTCGGGATCGATTGGTTCTCCCGTTTCCATCCGCGACAATAATTTGACCAGCGCGCCTCGCACGCCACTGGCACGATGCGCCCAATACGAATCGACCGAGATACGTTCCAGCCGCGCCAGCAATAAACGGATCAGCTTGTCATTTGATTCTTGGTATTCCATATAATGGAAGGAACATACTCCTTTTGGAATAAGGAAAAAACCTCATGCTTTTACACCGGGCACGAGTCTTAGTTTAAGAGAAGGGTTTCCTAAAAGTTTACCACCTGATCTAGCCGATGCCAGCCGCTTCCAACAGAAATCTTTAAATAGACTATAATTCCTGGCTAACAGAATTAGGTTTGCACCCATAGCTCAATTGGACAGAGCGTCTGTCTTCGGAACAGAAGGTTGGGAGTTCGAGCCTCTCTGGGTGCACTCTTAACAAGGCAACCCGCCAGATCGGTAGGTTGTCTTTTAAATTTGGCAATACCTTCTGAAGAATCCTCTTTTTTTTGTTGTTAAACAGGGTTATCCCCCGGCGACCTTGGCTGTTGCTGCGGAACGCGTGTGGACGTTTAGCTTTTCGAAGATTGCTTTCAGGTGCCTCTTGACCGTGTTTGTCGTGATCACCAGTTTTTCTGCGATTTCCTTATTCGTTAAGCCTTGCGCCAGAAGATCGAGAACCTCGCGTTCACGCTCGGTCAACCTGCTTAGCTCACTTTGCGCTTCATGACCCCGTTTGGTCTCTTCCACCAAACGGCGGAACGCGGCGCGGTCGAATGCCTGTTTCTCCATATACGCCGAAATGGCATACTCAGAATACACTCTTTGGATTTCTTCTGGCTCGGTGATACCGCTGACGACGATGGTGGAAATATGATCCTTCTGGGTTGTGGCAAGCAGTTGATAGCCTTCCGGGTTAGACTCCGGCAAACTATTTATTTTTCCATGTAGGAATAAGTCGAGGACTGCCAGCGAATATTTCTCTTTGCGCAGATAACCCAGTGCATCGCCAAAGCTTGCGCACGTGCGCACCAGAAAACCGGAATCGGCTAGCAGTTCTTCCAGGATACTCCTCCACCCGGCGTCATCTTCTACAACCAGGGCTTTTTCGCGCGGCACCTGGAGTGCCCCATTTGAACCTCTTGCCGGAGGAGTAGAGGCAGCAGCGGAGGCCGAGACCGGCGCGACAACGACCAGAGGGCTGACCAGGATTCTGTATACAATGTCGCGGAACTGGCTGCGCTGAAAACTTTCCTTGCGCAGGAAGGTGAAAGCCCCATATTCCGTGAGAGCCATGACCGCCAGTTCCACTGTGGCAAACCCGGTTAATAGAATCGCGCGGCAGTTTGGATCAAGGCGGCGGATCGCATCCAGAACGCGCAAACCGTCGTAATTATTGTGATCGTTGGGGGAAAGCGAAAGATCCACCACCGCCAGCCGATGGGCTTGAGACTTGAGCCGGGTCGTGGCATCGTTTAGGTCTGTGGCGACGTCCACTTTCAGCCCACAGTCCGAGAGGATCTCGCTGATGATCTGCTGCCACGAAAGATCGTCTTCGACCACCAACGCGTGCGGAGCCTGTGCTGTCATGATCCCTCCACTCCAGGGGTTGGCAGCTGCAACCGGAAGGTGGTGCCGTGACTTCCGTCGCTTTCCACACTGACCGACCCGCCGAGGCGCGTCATCAACGTTTTTACCCACCATAAGCCGAACCCAAGCTTGCCGGGCTGTGAGCCGGTACGTGAAAAATTCAGTTCGAAGATTTGGGTATGAAGCTCTACGGGTATGCCAGGACCGCTATCCGTCAGGGAGATCTCAACGGCTTCGGGCATATGGTGTCCCTGAATCTGAATCCGCCCGCTTCCGTTCATCGCTGCGAGAGCGTTCTCGATCAAATTTCGAAACACGAACGCGAGACTTTGCCTGCCTGCTATGACTGTTGGCAGACTCTCGAGCCCGTTGATTTCGATCTGAATCGAGCCAGGAATCTGTACGGCGCGGACAGCCTCCTGAACGCACGAATCGATGTCTACAGGCTCCATCCGGATCGGGCGCAGATGAGACAGGTTTTCCTGTACGATCTGCATGGCATAGGTAGCACTGCGCTCGATCTCCGCAAGCTGGTTCGCCAGGTACGAGTCGTTCTCCAAAACCTGCTGATACTTATCCTGAATCGCCTGGATCCGGACGGGAATTGTGCCCACTTTGTTATTCATGTTGTGCAGGAGATTTGCAGAGATGTCACCCACAGCGGCAAAGGTCTCCGCGGTCCAATGTTGTTCCTGTGACGTTTGCAGTGCTCGCTGGTGCGCCTCATTCTGCACAGCTAGCAAAGCATAATTGGCAAGGCATGCCAGCACTTTCTTATCCCATTCGGTCTTAACACCTCGACCGGTCGTTGTATCCGGGCTGAATACGCCAAACATTCCGAACACTCTTGCATCCTCTCCAGAAGCAAGCGGAATCAACAGAGCCCCTGGCTGGCTCTGCGCGTTGGAGACGTTTTCAAGATCCTGAACTAGACCATTGGACGAAGTCAGCTGCAGTTCGCCGGATTCGTTCGCCAGCCAGATCGCGCTGGAGGATGTATTGAGAAGATCGTTTGCCATCTCGCACAGACGGTCTAAGACCTTGCGCGTGGGCTGCGAGATTAACAATTGTGCTGCTTCCTGTAGAGCATCCAGCAAACGAACTTCCTGGATGGCGGTGATGGCGTAGGCTGCCAGCGATTGCAGCAGATGATTGTCGTCGTCAGAGAATGCACCCAAGCGGGGACTCTCGAGGTTGAGAACGCCTTCCAGACGCCCGCTGGCGTTGATGAGAGGGACAGCTAATTCGGAACGCATCTCCAGCTTTGAGTCGAGCGGATAATAGATGCTTGACCAGGGCTCCTGTCGCAAGTCTGAGATGAGCAACGGCTCACGCGTGCGCGCCACATGCGCCATGACGCTTTTCCCATGCAGGGGTAGTTTTTCGACCAGCGGCCGTTCCAGGCTCTTGCCTGTGACCGCACGGGTAACAAGAAACTCGCCTTTTTTGTCGAGAAGGCGAAAGATTCCATACTGTGCATTCGTGATCTCAAGCGCCAGATGTAAAATCGAGTCGAGGGTTTCCTCCAGCCGCAGCCGCGAGGAGATCAACAACCCTGCCCGGCGGAGCTGATTCAATTCCTCGTCCTTACGGACCAGGTCACGATGAACTCCAGCAAGCCGCTTTGCATGATAGATCGCCATTGCAGCCTGGTTAACGAAATTATCAAGCAGGAGCTGCTCGAGGTAGGTAAACTGGCGTTCCTCATGCAAATAAATATATAAAAGTCCCACTGGCTGTTCAGCCACGATCAGGGGAAAGCACGCCACTGCCTTGACGCCTAGAGCGGCATGATAGGGATGGACACGCAGATCGGGCTCTTCATAGGAAAAGCAGCGGCGCCGGCGCTGAATCGTTCGCATGCCGATCCCATCCGGACGCGGTGCGTCGTTTGGCTGATGCCTCTCAGTTGTGATTTCTCTTTCCTCCCGTTTCGCCGAGACTCGCGAATCCGTCTCGAACAACCCTGTCTTGTGGTCATAGGTGTAAATGACCGCAGAGGAACCCGGTATTACGCGGATCGCACTATCCACGACCAGCTGCAGACTCCAATCCGTCTGGTCCGAATCCTCGGAGCCGATCCGGTTGATGGCGTTGCTAATCTGGTTGAGGCTTGCCAGCGCCTCGAGCGGACGCGGGTCCGTTTCGTCCGGGAAAGATGGGAAAGGTTGTGTCGCCATGGCAGAGGACACTCGTTGCCGAGTTCGGGACGATTTTCCCATTGGTTGGTCATCCACGCAAGCTCAAGTCATTACAAATCTTGTAGCAGTTTCATACCCAGCTGCAGAGCGAAATATCCAAGGGCAACTCCACAGGCGAAATTCACCCAGCGAAAAAACACGGGAGTGACAAACTTGCGTCCCCAGGCGACGAGCCCTGCCATCACAAAGCACCAGAGAATAGCGCCACCGAGAAAGCCGGCAAAAAAGATTGCAAAGTCGGTGGGCTGTGGTTTCCCGGAAATGGATGCAAACACAGTCGTGCCGAGTCCGGTCCAAAAGACGATGTTCATCGGGTTGCCAAGGGAAAGGAATGCTCCATTTGC
>JAICRQ010000381.1 GCA_025966435.1 Anaerolineales bacterium
AAAAGTATTCGACCCGATCGGCAGATCGAGTACCTACCACGCCGGTTGGCAAGCCAAAGGGCAAGACAAGAAAAGAATTTTTATCGTTCTTAGAATTTCTAAAGTCTGAAAAGGAAAGTCGCTGTGAGGGATGGATGCCTACATGTTCAAGAGCCTGGCTTAATTCCACGTCATCTTCAAAGAGAAAATACCCTTTGTGAAGATCAGCGATCGGCAGCAAAAAACGCCAATCCAGGCTGTGGCGAAAGACCTGCGGCGGAGTCGAGATGGCAGTTTGTGGAGGAGGCTGCATGATTTAGTGGGAGATTGGCCCGATCCAATCCAGATCGGTGAGGCTATAGCCAAAACATCGCACGCGCGACTCGAACCGTTCAATAAGTTTCCGGTTCGTTCTTCCTGAAAAAAACCCGGAAAGGTTTTTTTGCCAGAGGCTGAAATAGCGGTTATTGACCCCGGAAAGGATCTTTTGGCTCATCGAATAATCGCTCAGCCCCAGAAACCGATACATATCATTCACCCATTGCTCAGGTTCCTCAACCAACTCTTCATACTTGACCACAAAGGAACGATTGAGATGTTTTTGATCTTCCTGGAAGATTTCATGGCAGACGAGCCAATGCTCTAAAATACGCGGGAAATTTCGCCAGTTGATTCTATACTTGCGATACCATTTCTGAGTGGCGTAGGACACCGCCAGAGGATGCCGCAGCATGACAATAAAATAAGAGTCTGGAAACATGGCTTGCAGGAAGCGTGTCCGAATGATGTTTGGCGGCGACTTCTCGAGCAGATAGGTTTTGCTCAGATCCCAATACCGGCTCCACTCTGAAAACAACCTCTTGCGGTTTGCCTCAGACACAAGAGGAGAGGATTCCGTCAAATGCGCTTCGGGATGGAAACCGAAGGCACCCGCCCCGCCGTAGCGACCAGAAGGTAGATAGACAGATTGAAGGTGCATTCCTTCATCCTCGGGAGACGGCGTACCCTGAAACCCGCTGACCTCGGGGTGATCGCGCAAGGCACGGAACAGCACCGAGGTCCCACTGCGGTGAAGCCCACAAACAAAAATATAACGATGATCGGAAATGTTGCTTTCTTCCATATGATTTAAGCAGACGTCCCAGGGGCTTTGACCAGGCGCAGGAGCCGTACCAGATTGTCTCTTTCGATTCCCCATAAAACCAATAAATAACTGGTTGCGCCAGAAAGTACGATCAGAGTCAATTGTAGAAATGGATTCAGGTCTGCTACCAGGTAGTAGACGACGAGGACAACCGGCGCCATCACCATCGCCCCAATTAATGATGTGCGTAATTCTCCAAAAATATCGCTGATTGAGACTTGCACAAAACGGGTCGCCAGACCCAGGCTGACAATACGCCGAATCAACACCGCGACGAGGTGACCGACTGCTACACCAATCATGCCAAATCGTGCCCCGATAAGCAGGGAGGGAATGATAATGACCAGCGTAAGGAGGGAGAGCCGCAACAAAATGTCCGGGCGGCCGATCGCTTTATAGAGCCCGCCAACGTGATAGCCCAGCGAGTAGACCCAGGCATAAACGGCAAGCACACGCAGGATCGGGATCGCCTCCAGCCATTGATCGCCAAACACCACGCGCACGATGGGGTCAGCCGCGATCAACAAGCCCAGGCAGACAGGCACTGCAAACAATTGCACAACCCGGACGGAGGCTAAAAAGCCGCGCCGCAACTCCTCGGGCTGATCCTGAATGCTAGAGAACGCCGGAAACACAACGCCTCCCATAACCCACAGATTACCAATCACCAGCATCTCCGGCAGGCGGTATGCAAGGGTGTAAATGCTAAGCGGAACCAGACCAAAGAAACGACCCACGATGACATAGTCAATATTGTCGGTAATCTGCGTGATAATGTCGATCAGGGTGACGGAGAAGCCAAACTTCATAAATGAGCCAGCCACGTTTCGGTCAATTGTCAGCCGCGGGCGCCATGGAAGAATGATCCAAACCAGGATGACAGAGACGACTGCGCCGATAATCTGCCCGAAGACGAGCGACCAAACCCCGTACCCGAGGTATGCCATACCAATAGACACCACGCCCTTTGTCAGCGCGCTGCCCAGTTCCGGCACCAGCTTGCGACGGTAATCGAGATCGCGCACCAGCCAGTTGGTATGCACTGACCCGAGGGCGTTGATGACGAAGGAAATTCCCATCCAGCGTAGAACGGGGATTACTTGTGGGTCACGGAAATATGCGGCAACCAAAGGCGCCAAAGGAATAACAACGGCAGACAGCACAAGCCCCAGGAGAAGGTTGATTGTAAAGACTGTATTTGCGGCTTCCTGCACCTCTCCCTTACGCTGGATAAGCGCCACGCCGAGCCCTAAATCCTTCAGGACCGAAAGATAATTGATTGCTACGACAGCGACCGCCACCAGACCAAAATCACTTTTTGCCAGTATGCGTGCCAGGATCGCGGTCGTTATTAAGACGATAATCTTTCCCAGAAAATACGCGGAAAAATTCCAGATAAATCCCCAGGCGGTCTTACGGGCAATGTCACGCCCGCTGTACCGGTTAGGCAGGGGAGCATTCATCAATGCCGCGCCTCGATTGACAGGTTCCGTTCCCCATTGGTCAGCATATTATGTGTGATCTGAATCGCGGTCAACGCCATCGCAATGAAGATCCAGAGATATCGAATATAAGCATTATGCAAGAAAATACTGGTCAACAGGTAGGACAGGATAACAAACCTCATGGCGCTGACCCATGGCAGCCAATCGGCGAGTTGAGGCCACTTTTCGAGAGCGCGACATGTCTTATTGAGTGTATCAATAAGGAAGAAAACCATCGCTAAAAATGCCACGGTTCCTATTATTCCCGTTTCCGCCAGCAGCTGGATGTAGAGAGAATGAGGATCACGCTCTTCCGCTCTAAATTCGATTCCAATTAGCTGAGCATAGCGCTGATAGTTGGTCTTGTAATTGCCCGCCCCCACTCCAAGAATCGGATGCTCTGAAAACATTGCAAGCCCGGTCAGCATTTCACTGCTGCGGCCTCGTAGTGATGTATCCTGATAGATGCCATTTTCTGTTGTAACAACAAACAGAGAAGTAAAGCGGTCGCGGTAGGTTGGCGGCAAGAAGGGAATCATCAGAACTAGAAAAACCACGCTAGTGATCAGGATCAGCGGATTAAATGGCTTCCTGAAGACAAACAGTAGAAGAACAGCATTGACCGCTAACACCAAGTAAGCGCCGCGGCTATATGTATTGAGAACAACATATAGAATGATTCCCAGGCTTAAAAGCGCTATCAGTTTTTTCAATAGCTGCTTTTCATGAAAAAGCCGAAACATGATTAAGGTCGAAATCGCAACAAGCACCTGCGCCCAGAGATTGGGCGCATTGATGGGGCCTCCTACGCGCGGGATTGGCGAGGTCCCGAGCGCCCTATCCATCTGCACGGTAGCCAGCTGGAAGAAGGTCTGATCATAATTATTTGTAACAAATTGGTACACACTCAACAAGCATAACAAGACTGTAGTAATAATCATGAGCCATGCTGTCTGTTTCCACGTTTGAGGCTGGCGCAAAGCAAATAGGATGCAGTAAATAATAACAATATCCTTGCCTAAATCTGTGATCTCTGACATCGCGGTGGTTTTATCAGATGCCACAAGAAACGATGCAATCACGGCCATAAAGTATGCCAGCAGAAGATATTCGACCTTCGCTGTTTTGGAATGCCCGAGGGGGATTTGACCCGTATAGAGATAACGTAAGAAAAGTGCGACCGCCACGACCACGACAAGGGGTTTAATAATTCCTGTAAATCCCTGTTTCGTGAGCAGATCCGAGATATTGGTGAAAATCGCCAGCACAAGAATATTTGCACCCAGGCTGGGCTTGATGATGATTGCCATAACGATAGCAATTGCCACCAAACCCATGAGTCCATAAAGACCGAGGTTGCTGTTTGGGTTGCTAACCGCAACCACGCCGACGGCCGCGACCACAATACTCATCAACACATAAAACAGATCACT
>JAICRQ010000541.1 GCA_025966435.1 Anaerolineales bacterium
CCGGCAAGCCCACCGGTTCCGGAAGGTGAATACGTCCCCCACATTATCGTCCTGCTTACAGATGGGGCGAGCAACGCCGGTCCGCTCCCGATGAACGCCGCGCAGCAGGCGGTGGAACGAGGAGTAAGAGTCTATACGATTGGGTTTGGCACCGTAAATAACAGCTCACCCATGAACTGTGGAGACGAGGATCCATTTGGGTTTGGCGGCGGCTTTGGCTCGCCCTTCAGTCAATTCGGCGGAGGGGGAGGCGGGGGTGGGTTCCGCCGGGAGATCGACGAAGATACCCTGAAACAGGTCGCGGCCACAACGGGTGGGGAGTATTACATCGCTACCAGCGCCGGAGAGCTTCAGGATGTTTTTGCAAATCTTCCGACGTATGTGATTGCCACGCGTGAGACAATCGAGATTAGTGTGTTTTTTACAGCAATTGCCGTGTTGATAGTCATCCTGGCGATGATCCTGTCTGTGCGTTGGCATCCATTGCCCTAGAGGGAGTCCAGTATCTTAATCGTGAGCACTTTTCCTTCCACCCAGCCGTCCGACGCGACTTGACCGGCGGCTGTTCGCTTCCTTACGAGCGAAAGTGAGGCAGGTCGTGGACTGGTTGTGGCCCGATGTTCTCCTCTCTCTGGGGTTGATTCCCCTGCTCATTGCCCTGTACGTGGGGATATTACGCAGGCGGCGCCGTTTTTCGATCCGCTATTCCAGCTTAGCTCTAGTCCATCCATCGATCCTCCGTACTTCCTGGCTGCGAAGGCACCTTCCATTCCTCCTCTTCCTCATCGCGCTGACCAGTCTTGTGATCGCCCTGGCACGCCCTATAATGCCTGAAGACGTGCTTTCCGGACAGACGACGATCATGCTTACTCTGGATGTCTCGCGAAGTATGTGCATGAAGGATATTACGCCAAATCGACTGGAGGTTGCCAGGGCAGCCGCGCTCTCGTTTGTTCATCAACCGGTGCTCGGGACGCAGGTGGGAGTTGTCGCCTTTGCCGGTTTTGCGGAGCTTGCCCAGGCACCGACCAACGACATAGAACGGTTGGAGCAAACCATCGCGACCCTGACGACCGCCACAGAAACAGCCATTGGCAGCGCCATCCTCCAGTCTCTGGATGCGATTGCAGAAGTGGATCAGAGAGTCTCACCCAGTGAAGAAATCGACGCAGTATCTGAAGCCTCTTCCGAACAGCTAAGCCTTCCGAAGCCTCGAAAGCGTGATTACGTGCCACATATTATTGTGCTACTGACGGACGGGGAAAGCAATACTGGTCCCTCTCCACTGCTCGCTGCCTGGCAGGCGGCAGAGCGGGGCGTCCGTATCTATTCGATAGGGTTTGGCACCACCCGCGCGGCGATCATGGATTGCTGGAATCTCTTTCCCGACGATCCATCGAGCAGCCCGGGTTTCGAGTCGCGTGCGGGGAGTGGAAGCTTTGGCAACGGACCGGATGCGGTGACCCTCAGGCAGATCGCGAATATGACAGGCGGCGAATTCTATGCAGCCACCAACGCTCTTGAACTGCAAGCCGTCTTCCAGGAACTTCACAGCTTTGTTGCCGAAACGAATAGAACAGTAGAGGTCAGTGTGTTCTTTGTGGCAGCAGGTGCAATCATTGCGATGGCTGCTTTCGTTCTATCGGTGCTTTGGCACCCATTACTTTAGGAGTCTGTGTTCAAGTGTCTGCATAAAAACCTTACGCAAATCTTAAACGCAGGGGAAATTAAAGCCGCTCATGAAGTCGTCAATAGCAGAACAATCCACAGCCAGGAGAATCACAATGACCGAACCCAAAGTCACTGTCTATGGCGCATACTGGTGCCCCGATTGCCGCCGCTCAAAGAAGTTCCTCGGCGAGCAGTTCATCCCCTTTCGCTGGGTAGACATCGAACAGGATATGGCAGGCGAAGCATATGTACTGGAGAGGAACAACGGCAAACGTATCATCCCGCTGATCGAGTTCCAGGATGGTTCCTTTCTCGTCGAGCCGACGAATGCGGAACTGGCAAAGAAACTTGGATTGAAAACTGAAGCCCAAAAAACATATTACGACCTCATCATCATCGGAGGCGGACCCGCCGGGTTGACGGCTTCGATCTATGCTGCGCGCGAAGGTGCAGACGTGCTCCTGATCGAGCGCTCGGGGCTGGGAGGGCAGGCGGGCATTACGGTCGGCCTGGATAACTTCCCCGGTTTCCCCGAAGGGATCAGCGGGCAGGAATTCTCCGATCGGGTGGCGCAGCAGGCGCGGCGTTTTGGCGTGGAAACGCTGCAGGCAGTGGATGTGGAACGACTCGAGATGGAAGAAGGCTATCACGAGGTCTATACCTCCGATGGCAAGCATTATCACTCGCGCGCCATTCTGATCGCCACTGGTGCGTCATACCGGCGTCTCGACGTGCCGGGGGAAGATGATTACATCGGTGCCGGCATCCATTTCTGCGCGACGTGTGACGGTCCGTTCTATAAAGGCGCCAGGGAAATTGTGGTTATAGGCGGCGGTAACTCTGCCGTGGAGGAAGGTTTGCATCTCACAAACTTCGCAGAAAAAGTGACCCTGCTGGTGCGCGGGGATCGTCTCACGGCGAGCCGCGTTGCGCTGGCTAAAGTGAACGAGCTGAGCTCACGCGTCGAAGTGAGATATCACACGGTGGTAGACGCAATTGAAGGGGAAAACTCCAAGCTGAAAACGATGAAGATCCGTAATACACAGACAGGCGAGACGGAAGATATCCATCCCGCGGCTGCGTTCATTTTTATCGGGCAG
>JAICRQ010000602.1 GCA_025966435.1 Anaerolineales bacterium
ATCGGTCACCTGCAAAATCACCTGGTTTTCCTCGGAATGAATTGAAATCTGCACTTCCCCGTTGGCGTGGGAGTATTTGATCGCGTTCCCGATCACATTATCTAAGATCTGGCGAAGGCGGATCGGATTGGTGCGTAACGCCGGCAGGCCTGGCGCAATCTGCGTCTGGACGCGGAGCTGTTTCGATTTGATCTGCCCATCCAGCATGTTGATCGTGTAGCGCAGGATCCCCTCTAACTGGACGAACTCTCGATGGGTATCCATGCCTGCTTCGATGCTGCCGAGATCAAGCAGGTCATTGATCAGGGAGGTGATATGCTGAATACTGTCCTGGATGCGAGTGATGAATTCGCGCTGCGTTTCGTTTAACGGACCCACGCGTTCCACGAGCTCGCTGTAGCCAATCACAGACGTCAGAGGGGACCGCAGGTCATGTGAAACCGTATGCACAAATTCGCTGCGGATGCGATCCACTTCTTTAAGATAGGTAATATCTCGCATGGTAAGAGCGTAGCCCACCCCCTGAATCGCAGTAAACTGCGCGTTGCCAACCCTGCCATCCGGAAAACTGACTTCATGGTACTGAAAGGGATCACTGGTATCCGCCTGCGTGATTAACGCAAGCACATCCGGGTGGGTGACGACGTCGAATACAGGCTTGCCGATGGCTATTTGTGCGTCGAGTCCAAATGCCCGGCACATGGCAGGGTTGACAAGAAGAATGACATTGTCCTGATTGAGAATCATCACGCTGTCATGAATATTGTTGAATACCGTCTCCAGCCGCGCACGCTCGGCTTCTGAGATCTGGGCGCGCTTTTGTAAAGAGGCGGTGGTACGTTTGACTTCTCTACGAAGCCAATCGCCAACACGGTGCGCGTTCCGCAGACCAGTCTCTACCGCCTCTACAATATCCTCTGTCTTTAGAGGAGGTGCCAGATACCCGCTCAGGCTCAGCTGGAAAAGCCCCCGAATCAATTCGGGTCGGAGCTTCTCGGTATAGAAAAGGAAAGGCAGCGTTGGAAAACGTTCCTGCAGTTCTCTGGCAATTCGCAAGCCTTCATGTCCATCGAATTTCTCCCCGATCAACAACAGCGAAGGCGTCGCTTCTTTCAATATTTTCCCCAATGACTCCACGTCATTCGCAATGGCAGTTTCATACTTCACAGCCCGCAGGACACGGTCCATCAAATACAAAATGGAAGATTCTTCCAACGCCAGCAGGATTAAATCAGGTTTCGGCATAGTTCGCGTCAGAGGAATTTTACTTCTTTTTTACGGAGGCGGGATTTTCGTTGAGATTCTGTAAGGCGAACAGTCCCTCTAGGCAAATCTCTGGCGGTGAAGCGGTATTCTGCTGCTTTTACTCTTCTTTGGCAGTCTGCGACAGCGCATTCAGCGCCCGGAACAAGCGAGCGTTCAACAGAGAAATGGAAATGTAATCCGCGATGGCTTCAAGGATTGTCTGTTCCCTCTTTTCAAACGGGCGCGCATCCTGCCGGAGGACCACCAGCGTACCAATGACCTCCTTTTGAATTTTGATCGGAACCACACATGCCGACCTCCCTAAATTCGCAACGCGAAACCGTAACAAGGGTTCACCTGAAATGGATAACGTCTCCCCGGAAAGAGCCACCAGCCCGCTGATCCCATCGTCCAGCGGCATATTTATTTTCTTTGCCCAAACCTTGGGAAGACCCTGCTGCGCGACAAGCAAAAATTGTTTCTTCTCTTCATCTCGGATAAGCAGCCAGGCAAGCTTCGCCTCCGAGATAGGGATCAGACTTTCTATAATTTTCTGGAACAAAACGCGGTGATCCGGGATCGAAACAACCGCCTTGCCGATGTTCAGGAGAGCCGCCAACTCCCGGTCCCTGCGCTGGAGCTGCTGGTTTATCTCATGCAATCTTGAATCCAGTCGCTGGCGGTCGCGCGTCTCGTGGACACGGCTTAACACCCGCTCCACGGCGGCAAGCACTTCGGCATCTCGCGCCGGCCAAAGCAAGTAAT
>JAICRQ010000402.1 GCA_025966435.1 Anaerolineales bacterium
CCTGTTTCGAAAGGAGGTCGAAAAACTTATATGTCTTAATGACCGACTCGACTGCTTTTGAAAGTTAATTCACAAATTTGAAGGAGATAGAAAATGAAACACCGTTCGTTGTTATTGGCACTCACCGTCTTGATGGTCTTGAGCCTGTTGGTGAGCGCATGCGCCCCGGCGGCAACCGAAGCACCTGCCGCGACGGAGGCCCCCCAGACCGAGGCTCCGGCTGCCACCGAAGCCCCGGCAACTGAAGCACCAGCCGCTACAGAAGCTCCAGCGACAGAAGCCGCGGCCGCCTGTGAAGGCGACTACGTGCTGGTTCCGAAGAATCTTGGCAACCCTTATTTCGATACTGCAAATAACGGTGCGCAAGAAGCTGCCGAGGAACTGGGCATAACTGTATTGGATCAAGGTTCTGCTACCGCAGATGCCACAGAACAGATCACTCTGCTCAATTCCTTAATCGCACAGCAACCCTGTGCTCTGGCGATTTCCGCCAATGATGCCGATGCTCTCGTGCCCACCGGTCAGGCCGCCAAAGAGGCTGGTATCCCCGTCGTCACCTGGGACTCTGGGATTGCACCCGATGGCCGCGATCTGCACATTAATCAGGCAGAGACTGCAGGTATCGGCGCGGTTCAAATCCAGATGGCTTCTGAACTGGCCGGAGAAGATGGTGGCCAAATTGCCATCTTGAGTGCCACGTCCACGGCCCCAAACCAGAACGCCTGGATCGAAGTGATGCAGGAAGAACTCGCCAAGCCTGAATATTCCAACTTGGAACTGGTCGAGGTCGTATACGGTGATGATGATGACACCAAGAGCTACAACGAAGCACAGGCCCTGTTCACCAAATACCCTGATCTCGAAGTCATTATTGCGCCGACCACTGTGGGTATCGCTGCCTCCGCCCGCGCTGTTACGGATGCAGGCCTGATCGACCAGGTGTTCGTTACCGGGCTTGGTACTCCGAACCAAATGCGCGAATATGTCCAGAATGGCGCTTCTCCACAATTCGCTCTTTGGAATCCGGGTGACTTGGGTTATCTGGCTGTCTATGCCATGCATGCATTGGCAACTGGCTCGCTTACGGCTGAAGCAGGTGCAACATTTGAAGCGGGCAGACTCGGTGAATACACGATTGAAGAGGATGCCGATGGAGGGCTCAGCGTCCTGCTTGGCACACCCTTCGTCTTCAATGCAGATAATATTGATGATTTTGACTTTTAGTCAAATTGTAATGAAGTAGGTCAGATCTGAAAAATGTCACTTCGGCAGCAGGATTCTCAACTGCCGAAGTGACACTCTAAATCATCTTAAAACTTCCTATGAAACGCGTAGGTTTTCAGTTCAAAGTTCGCCCGGATCGGCTCGCTGAGTACAAAGAGCAGCATAAGCACGTCTGGCCCGAGATGCTCGCTGCCTTGCGGGAAACCGGCTGGCATAACTACACTTTATTTATGCGCGAGGACGGGCTGATCTTTGGCTATTTCGAAACGGAAGAAGATCTGGCAACCGCGCAGGCGAAAATGGCGGCGAAGGACGTGAACTCACGCTGGCAGGAATTCATGTCTTCGTACACGGATGCCAATGCCCGTCCAGATGAAACCTTCGTCGAGCTGGAAGAATATTTTCACTTGGATTGATGATGACAGCGACTCGCAATTATCTGGCAGTGGATCTCGGCGCCGAAAGCGGGCGGACCATCGTGGGCTCGCTCGACGACAAGCAGCTCAGGTTGACAGAGACTCATCGTTTTGCCAACGGTCCCGTCCGTTTACCGGATGGTTTGCATTGGGACGTCCTGCGTCTCTGGTCGGAGATGAAAGCTGGCGTAGCGATTTCTTCTGCCAAGGTTGAGGGAGGATTGCAAAGCATTGGAATCGATACCTGGGGGGTCGATTTTGCCTTGCTCGATGGTCAAGGCGGGTTATTGTCCAATCCGTTTCATTATCGTGATGAACGCACTGACGGTATGTTTGAGGAGGCGTTCCAACGTATGTCGCGTGAGGAGATCTTTGCGAATACCGGCATCCAGTTCATGCAGCTAAACACACTTTATCAATTGCTGGCTATGTCAGTAGAAAAGTCTCCTCTGTTTGAGGTAGCAAGAACCTTCGTAACAATCCCCGATCTTTTCAACTACTGGTTGAGCGGCGAGATCACAAACGAATTCACGAACGCCACGACAACACAATGCTTCGACCCGCGCAAGCGGGATTGGGCACAACGCGTACTCGATGCGATGAACATCCCTTCGCATTTCTTCCGCGCGGTCACCGAGCCCGGTACCCCAATCGGGGTCCTGCTCCCGCCCGTTGCCGAAGAAACAGGCGCGGGCGGGGTGCAAATCGTCGTTCCTGCCTGTCATGATACGGGGTCCTCTGTCGTTGCCGTCCCGGCCCAGAATCAGGACTTTGCCTGGATCAGCTCAGGGACTTGGTCCATCCTGGGCGCGGAAGTCCGCGAACCCTGCGTAAATGACAGGGCCCTGGAATATAACTTCACCAATGAGGGTGGTGTCTTTGGCACGTGGCGTCTCTCGAAAAATATCATGGGTCTATGGATCATCCAGGAGTGCAAACGCACCTGGGCGCGCCAAGGCGAAGACCTATCCTACGATGAGATCACGCGGCTGGCTGCGGAAGCAAAACCATTTCTTGCCGCGATCGACCCAGACGAGGATCGCTTTTTCCACCCGGGAGACATGCCCGAACGAATCCGTACCTATTGTGCAGACACAGGTCAGACGGTGCCCGAGACGAAAGGTCAGATTTTGCGCCTTACGCTGGAAAGCCTTGCCTTGAAATATCGCTGGGTCCTTGAACGACTTGAAGAGCTGGCAGGGAAGCGATTTGACCCGATCCACATCATCGGTGGCGGGACAAAAAACCGATTGCTGAACCAGTTCACCGCCGATGCGACCTGCCGCACCGTGATCACGGGTCCCGTGGAGGCAACTGCTATTGGCAATATTCTGATGCAGGCGCTTGGATTGAAGCACCTGAATTCTCTCGAAGAAGCGCGCGAGGTAGTTCGCCGGTCATTTACGCCGGAGGTCTTTGAACCGAAAGACACTGCCGATTGGGGCGAGGCGTATTCCCGCTTAAAGAACGTGATGCTTTGATGCTACTTTCTGGATTAAGCAATAAATAAACGATTGTTTAGAGGCAACCATGACGATTTCAGAGTCAAAGATTCAGGATGCATATACCCTTGCGAAGGAACGCTATGCGGAGCTGGGAGTCGATACGGAACAGGCGCTGAGGCGTCTCGAGCAAGTATCCATCAGTCTGCATTGCTGGCAGGGGGATGATGTGGGCGGATTCGAAAATCCTGGCGGCGACTTGACGGGCGGTATTGCCGCCACGGGAAATTATCCAGGCAAGGCGCGTAATGCAGAGGAACTGCGCAGTGATCTCGATGTTGTGTACAGCCTTCTGCCGGGTTCTCATCGTCTCAACCTGCATGCGATTTACCTCGAAGCCGATCAAAAGGTGGAGCGCAACCTCATCGAGCCGCGGCACTTCTCCACCTGGAAGGATTGGGCAAAGGCAAAGGGTCACGGCATCGACTTCAACCCGACCTGTTTCTCGCACCCGAAGTCAGCGGATGGGTTCACGCTTGCCCACCCTGACGAAGGTATTCGCCAGTTCTGGATTGAACATTGCATCGCCAGCCGTAAGATTGGGGAATACTTCGGGAAGGAACTAGGATCGCCTTGTGTGACCAACATCTGGATCCCCGATGGATACAAGGATAGCCCTGCCGATCGCCGCTCACCTCGCGAACGCCTTTGCAATGCTCTAGACGCAGTTCTCGCGGAAAAGATCGATCCCCACTACAACCTGGACGCGGTGGAGTCGA
>JAICRQ010000016.1 GCA_025966435.1 Anaerolineales bacterium
CAGGGAAACGCCCTGGTGGATCGCGTTAATTGGGATCGTTCTGTGCCAGTCCACATTGCATCTCTTACTTGTCTATTGGCCGCGCGTCACGGAGTATCCGTTCGCGATGGGATGGTCAGAGACCAGCCGCTTTTATTTTCCCTCTCTGTTTCTCTCCGAAAAGGTGTATGGGCAGGAATATCCCTGGCCCATCCTGCATCCCACGTTGCACTTATTGCTTGCGCCTCCTTACCTATTTGATGCACCGCTTTGGTTTCACCGATTCTGGCAGGTGGCGATTCGCTATGTTTTGGTGGGGGCGGTTGTGCCGGTGCTGATGGCTAGGCTCTCCATTGAGAGACGTGCCATGCGCTGGCTCGTCGGGTTATGGATGTTCCTCTTTTTGTTCATGGGACCTGTCTATTTTCACCTAACGATTCCCATGATCCTTGTGTTGTGGGGATTCTCGCGCGACCATGATTGGCGAACCTTGCTTGTGGTGATCCTGGCATCAGTTTGGTGCGGGTGGAGTCGCCTGAACTGGTATCCTATGCCGGGTATGATCGCGGCGGTTCTGTATCTGATGGAAGTGCCTTATCGGGGGAAAAATATCTGGAGTTATTTGCTCAAGCCTGCCCTATGGTTTATTGTTGGTACAGCAACTGCCTATCTATCGCAGCGTATTTATATCGCTCTCTCGGGTATCCCCGACAGCGAAATCTTTTACACCAGCCTCGCCTCGGATCTGTTGTGGTACCGGCTTTTGCCGAATGCTTCCTACTTTTTGGGTATATTGCCTGGAGCGTTGCTGGCATCGTTGCCGGTCTGGATCACAATGTATATCGTGATTCGTTCACGGAAAAAGGATTGGCATCCCGTCCGGCTGGTCTTCGTATTCGCGGCGCTCCTTGTTCTTTTCCTGGGCGGGCTGGTTGTGAGCCTCAAGATTGGGGGTGGTGCAAACCTCCATAACATGGATGCGTATTTCAGCATGTTGTTGATTGTGTTTGCGTATCTGGTGTTTGCGCGCTACCAGCCCGAGGATGGAGGAGTGGCAGAGCCCGTCGCTTTACACTGGCTTCTGATTGCCGCGTTGATCGTCATGCCTGCCTGGTCATACTTGCAGTTCAATATCGGTAGAGCACCCCGTGATTCGGTTCGCACGCAGGATGTGCTGAGTCAGCTTCAGGCGCGCGTGGATCAGGCCAACGCGCAGGGCGGCGAGATCCTGTTTATCACTCAGCGGCACTTGATCTCGATGCACATGCTGGATGGCGTGACTCTGGTCCCGGAGTATGAGCGAGAAGACCTGATGGAAATTGCGATGGCAAACGACCTTCAGCATATTCAAATCTTTCGTGAGGATATGGAAGACCAACGGTTTGCGTTGATCGTTGTCGATCCGTTGACCTACAATATTTTGTCGAGGCAGCGCAGTTTTGCGGAGGAGAATAACGTCTGGGTGACGCGGATTATGAAGCATATCCTGTGTAATTATCGCGAAGAGGCTGTCTTCCCCGAGGATGAGATCGCACTGTACGTGCCGCAGGAGGGCGAGCGGCAGTGCCCCTGATTATTTTTCGAGAATGATCAGAAGACGGGTGGCAAACAAAACAGGAAACAACCCCAATACATTTTCCAGTTTCCGTATCAAAGGCAGCGCTGGAGTTGGATACAACTGCGGCTTGGAAAATCCACCAGAGGCTGCGTAGGCGATCGCGGAGATCCGTTTCGTTTCGATCTTCTGCCAATCACTTAGCCTGGACTGAAACTGTTTGCCAAGAAAAATCCGACTTGCATTTCCCTGCGCGGCATAATAATCTATGTTCGCAGGCGACCAACCATCAGGGGCATGCCACTGGATTTTTTTCATGATTGCAATGGGTTCATCATGAAAAACACCATAGACCAGCAGCCCCAGCGCACTCAGGCAAGGCTCAAGCATGATCACTCGCCCGCCCGGGCGCAGGATGCGGAAAAATTCCTTTAAGGCTGTGCCGGGATATTTCAGATGGTGGAAAACGTCCGTGAGGATGAGATCAGAAACAGACTCATCTACAAACGACAACTGATAAGCATTTTCTACCTGGTCGATCCACGCATTGAGGAATAAATCTGTGCGCACACAACTGGGGATCACTTCGTGAATATTACCGAGCCCGGAGCCAAGCTCTACAATTTTGCTTTCAGGCAAATTGCTCAAGTTGCTAGCGATCAGGCGATAGAAATCCCTATATACTGCCCGGAGCAGGGGCTTCTGATTCCAATATCCGTGATTTTTTTCGATCAAGTCCTGATGGAGGAAGATACCCATTATTTGTCTACTGACTTAATAAAATGGCCGATCTCGTACACATTGCCGAAGAAGGCAGGCGTGCTCTTCATGGGAATGACTCTCACTTGCTCAAAGTGCTTTTGAGCAGCCGCAGCCACATCCTTTTCAGTGGAGAAATGATACTTGTGGATGTTGTAACCGAGCAGGGCAAACATAGCGACCATGAAGGGACGCTCCACAGGAACCCCGTAAACGATCTGCCCTCCCGGCTTGAGGACACGCTTGATCTCTAGCAGGGCGCAGTCAAGCTCTTCGGGCTTCAGGTGCTCCAGAATACTGATCAGGAGGACAGTGTCAAACTGACTGTCCTCATAAGGCATATCCAACACATTCCCGTTCCGCAGGCTCGGGCGGATGCCTAATGGGGCGAAGACCTGTGCCACTTCTTGCACATCACAGGACAGGTCCAGCCCGTAGATCTTTTTATACATCTGATCAAGGTTGAGAAACGTGAGTCCACTCCCGAACCCCACCTCAAGGATGGATTCGCCGCCCTTGCATTCTGCCAGGCACAGCTCCACACGGCGACGGTACATCCGCCCAAACACTGGAAGGTAATAAAAGATGACTGAATATTCGCGGCGCACGCCGCGATATTCCTTATAAGGAAGCAGTTTCAAAGGGGAAATCATCGAGGTTCCATCACACAAATTTAATACGCTGCGCTGCAAACACGACCATCCGCAGCAATAACAGACCATGTTTCCAGCGCGAGATATTGGTTGAGCCATAGGTCCGTTCGCGATACCGGATCGGAAGATCCACGATCTTCCGATTGAGCTTGGCAGCGCCGAAGATCAGGTCGTAATCGCCAAACGGGTCGAAATCGCCAAAATAGGAACGATTGGCGGCGATCTGCTCGTAATCGCGCCTCCAGAGGACTTTTGTACCGCACAGAGTATCCTTGATGGGTTGCCCCAGCAGCCACGAGAACGCCATGCTGAAGAATTTGTTGCCCAGAAAATTAAGCGGACGCATCGCTTCTTTTTCCATCGGGTAGACCAGTCGCACACCGTTGATGAATTCGCCCTTCCCCGAAACCAATGCGTCATAGAAACGCGGCAGATCTTCCGGCGGGACCGTCAGGTCGGCATCCAGGATCATCAGCACATCCCCTTTGGCTTTCGAGAATCCCAACCGCACCGCGTCCGCTTTGCCGATGCCCGTCTGGCGCAGGAGCAGGCTCGGGATGGAAGGATGCGCCGCGATCTCCCGTTCGATCGCCGTGTAGGTATCGTCACGGGAATGCCCTTCGACGAAGATAATCTCGGTCTCGCGACCCATTCGTGGTGTGCGTTCAAGGATGGCTTTGATATTCCCCGACTCGTTGCGCGCCGGGACAATTACAGAAACACTCGGTTCTTCGACACTCTCCTGCTCATGTCGCGGCGCGCGCGCGATTGCAAAGTTGGAGAGCGCCAGCTCGCTAAAGGGCCACAACCGGACGAGGACACGATTCGCAAATCCGCCGAGTGGCAGGGGCCACAGGATTTCCTGCGTGACACGGATGGTCTCCAGGTTCGACAGCCGCAGCAGCGTTTGGACGTCTTCACGTGTCAGCCAGTTCTGAAACAACGTAGGACCTGCCAGGTTGAGTGTGCGAGCCATGCTGAGTGGCATCTGCCAGAGCCTGCTGTAAAAATTCATAACAATTCGCGTATGCGATGTGCAGAGCGGCCCAAGCTGTTCAAAGACGCGCTGCACATCCCAAAGATCGTTCACCAGGTCAGACAAAATGATGACATCGAATTTCCCTGTGATACCGGAAAGATCATGGGCATCTGCATGGGTGAATTCAAGTTCGGGATAACGTTCCTTTGCGCGGCAGATCATTTCTTCGGAAAAATCAACCCCCATCCCGCGCGCAGGCTGCAGGGAAGCAAGCAGATGTCCTTCCGCGCAGCCCACCTCAAGAACGGTTTGATTCGGGCTGACATGAAAGCGATAGATTTCATGCAGACGCCGGTGATACCAGCGACCCATGCCCTGCCAGGAATCTCGCTTGCGCGCTATGGCATCCCAATGGGCGATGCGGGCTTGCTGATACGCTTGCGCGGCAGGATCCTGAAATGAAGCGGGTTTCATAGATGCTTGATTTTACGTGGAGTGGGAAGGATTGAAAAGGTGATTTATTTTTGCGTATGCTATACTGAAATCGTGAACGGACAGACCCGCTCCTCCATCAAACCCGGCATGACCGTGCTGATCGTCCTTAAGCAGGATCAGCGCACGGGCAAGTTGACCAAAGGGGTAGTGAAAGATATTCTCACCAAATCCGCGACCCATCCGCATGGAATCAAGGTCCGTTTGGAGAGTGGGGCAGTGGGGCGCGTGAAAGAAATCGTTTCCTAATGAGGTACTATGATTCGAAAACTGGCACATCTGAACTTTGTTACGAATAACCTGGAAAAGATTATTGACTTCTACGTGAACAAACTCGGTATGAACGTCAAGTTTACGCTGAATACCACGGAAGGCAAGCCATTTGGATATTACTTTGCCTGTGGCGATACTACCTTCCTGGAATTCTTCGATCAGGCGATGGCAGTCGAAGTGTGGGGAGGAAAGGTCGAGCCGCTCGCGATTGGCACGCGCTACAAACACTTCTGTCTGGAAGTCACGGGACTGGATGAATTTTGCAAGATGCTAAAAGACAAAGGCGTGGAGGTCTCCGAGATCAAGCTCGGCATGGACAACTCCCGCCAGGCGTGGATTGCCGACCCGGATGGGAACGCGATCGAGTTAATGGAGTACAGCTATTCGAGCCTCCAGCTCTCGGGATAAAAAATGTACAAGCCCAATCCTCAATCTGAGTTTCGCGTCAAGTTTGACTTTCGGGTGGATTTCACGAACGGCGGCTACGTGGAGGGCCGTGGGTTTCTTCTAGACCTGGAAGGGGATACGGTTTCTGAGGAGGAGCTCAAGGTGATGATTGTTGAGTCTATGAACCTGGCGAAGGCAGGCGAGGTAAAGATTTTCAAAAAGGAAATTGTCCGGCGTGGGGAGCACCAGGATGCATTTGAAGAGTAAGATGAAAAAGAAACGGAGCACTGAAACGTGCTCCGTTTTTATTGATTAGCGAACGATCACCGCATCCAAAGATCCATTAGAACTCGAACTCGTCGTCACGAAAACCAATTTCAGTGTGTGCTGTCCGGGCGATAACGGATCGGGGTAATCCCAGCGTGCTTTATAGGTACTGTTGCTGTGTCGTTCATCGATTGTGCCAACGAGAACATCGTCAACGTATACATCGATCGTTCGATAGCTGGGACCGCCTTTGTAGATAACGCTGAACGATTGCCCTGTAAATGGGAAGCTCACCGAGGCACCGTTCGTAGACGTCCGTGCAAAGGAACCGTCCATGGCGTACGGGCTGACCTCTTCCACCCACCCAGCCGAATAAACGAAGGCGCTGTCTTTGTTATCGTAGCGTGTCTCCTGCGAGGTTTGCGCAGATTGAGCTGTGGTTGTAGGCAAAGGCTCGACCAGGCCAGAGGAGGAATCCGCTGAGGAGGTGGACGTGACTGGCGCCGAAGTGCTGGTTGGCGGAACCGGACTGGCTGTGCTCTGCGGCGTGACAGGCGGCAATGTGTTCGTAGGCTGAACGAGAGTTGGAGCCGGGCTTACTGTGCTTGTCGGCAATGTGCGGGTGGCAGTCGGGCTGGACAAGGTATGCGTACTGGTGGAAACTGTCCCGTTGAAAAATTGAATTGCACCCATATCGAACACGGGTCCACGCGCCTGGGCGAAAAAGTCTTTTCCGACACCTATATTCGAAGCCGTTGTGGCAGCCGGGGATGAGCTGGAAGGACGAAAGCTCGCGGGGGTATATCCAGGCGTTGTTGCAAATTTTGGATCCCCGTAGCGGTCTCCGGGACTGCGAAAGGCAGGAGCCGGAGCCACTTTCCATAGATTATTTTGGAAAGTAATCCCAGCGGGGTTGTCGATGGCAGTCAGGTTATTCTGTGCCTGCCAGATGATATTGTTGGCAACCCACGACCCGGATTGCGCGCTTTCATAGACGATGCTGAGGGCGGCATTCGTGCTGCCATACAGCGTATTGTAGGCAATGGCCGCATTTTTCAGCCCGCCGCCAATTACACTTGCATCCGCACCCAGGTAACGCACCCCATTCCGGCAAAACGCAACAATATTGTTGAGCACGCGCGCATTTTTTAGCCGGGCTCCCCAGCCTGGATAATATTCTTCGCCGAGCCCAATACCGACCGCAGGTAAACCACTGCGCTCAAATCCGCTATTGGGGGTGCAAAAGACAAAATTTCTTTCGATCCGAACATTCTCTGAATTTGTGTAGATGTTGACCGAGTAATTGTTGAAAACCCTGTTGGCTCGAATCGTGATATTCGTGCCACGTGATCCAATACCTTCTCCGTAATTATTGTAAATCGAGTTGCCTTCGATCAAGACATTATTGCTTAACCGGACTTTAACGGCTGAGCCCCACCCACCCGACAGGGTACGGGCTGCATTGGAGGTAACGGTGTTGTATATCACGCTATTCACGATTTTGACATTGGAAGAGTTGTTCGCCTGGATACCGTGCTTGTAACAGGTGTATACCAATAAGCCATTCACGGTCAGGTTCATACCTGCCAGGTTTACACAAACATCACTCACATTTCGGATCGTCAGGTTCTTCAGTGTGATAAAAGAAGCGTGCACATCTATACCGGAAGAGACCGCGTATCTTCTATCGATCACCACGGCGCCGCCGATGGATTGAACCAGGATTCCCGCGCTGCTGGTGCCGCTTTTTGTGATTTTCAATTGTTGGTTATATACCCCCGCGTAGATATTCAACGTGCTCCCTGCTGTTAGCACGGAAGTTGCTTTTGCAAATGTACGGAATGGGGCAGAGGCAGTTCCAGGGTTGGCGTCATTTCCTGTAGGAGATACATAATAGACTTTCCCCGCCGCTTTTGCGTGGATCGTGTTCCCCAGGATCATGACCAGTACTATGATCAAGCCTGCGATTCGATGGACTGCTTTGTTCATCGTTTTCTCCTGTGAGCAATCATGTACGACGTGATTGCTATGTGGTCATAAAAGAAGATATGGATTCGTGGTATTTCGAACTCGTTGAGAACGAAAACGATGACCGGAGGTCAGTGCCCAATCTTATGCGGAATGGATTAATACAACATGGGAGTCGGGTACAAAACTGTTTTCAGTTCTGTAAGCGTGATACTTAAGTCATGCTTTAGATAAGTTCTTCATGAAAAATTTAAAATAGTATTGCAAACGAATTGCAAATTCATTCCCATACGCTATCGTTCAACTGTCCTCAGGCTGTCTGCTGCATATGCTATACTCGCCGCGTATGCATGTCCTCCGTTCCTTAAGACATCGTCCGTTTGGCTTGTTGTGGACGGGACAAACAATCTCACGTCTCGGTGACAGCCTCTATCGTATTGCTCTTTCATGGTGGGTGCTAGAGAAGACTGGTTCTGCAGTTGCCATGGGAACGGTGTTGATCTTTTCTCAAATTCCTCTCCTGTTGTTTTTGCTGATCGGCGGCGTTGTTGTGGACCGGCTGCCACGCATCCGTATTATGTTTGTCTCCGATGTGTTGAGCGGACTCGTGATTAGCTTCGTGGCTATTTTCTCGTGGCTTAACCTGTTAGAGATCTGGCATATTTACGTTGCCAGCATCATCTTTGGGTTCGTGGAAGCGTTCTTCTTCCCTGCCTATCAGGCAGTCATCCCAGGGATCACCCCTCCTGAACTATTGACAAGCGCCAACGCCCTTAATGGATTAAGTCAACGCCTTACGGGGATCGTGGGTCCGGCGCTTGGTGCCGCGCTGGTCGCCGCAGGTGGTACCTCCGTGACCTTTGCTTTGGACGCCCTCTCGTTCTTTAGTTCCGCCCTGTTTATCCTTCCCTTGCTTCGCCTGAACCTCGATCCGACTCAGAGGCAACCAGATACAACGGATGCTGCGAGCGCTCCGAAAAGCTCTGTGCGAGCTGCATTCAGACAGGGATTTGTGGATTTGCTTGCGGGTCTTCGACTCGTGATTCGCATCCCATGGATTTGGGTCACCATTCTGCTCTTCGGGTTTGTCAACATCATGGAAGCAGGTCCGCGCGCGGTGGCATTGCCCTTTCTCATCAAAGAAGACCTCGGTGCCGATGTGGAGCTTTTGGGTCTGCTTGGCTCCGCAACGTCCCTCGGTTTCGTGGTGGGCATGATCTGGCTTGGGCAGTACGTCCGCCTTCACCGGCGCGGGCTGCTGGCGTATCTTTCGGTTCTCGTGTCAGGATCCGTGTTGCTGCCGTTTGCATTCCAACTGCCTGTTCCTGTTTTGGTTGCCTCGATGTTCATTGGTGGGATCGCCACGTCAGTCTTTGCCCTGATCTGGACTCATACGCTTCAGGAAATGGTGCCGGGAGAAATGCTCGGACGCGTGTATTCCATCGATGCATTGGGCTCGTTCGTCCTGTTACCGATTGGGTTTGCCCTGGCAGGCTGGACAACAGAATGGCTCGGTGCGCCTATGGTGTTTTTAATTGGGGGAACCGGCGTCATCGTCCTTGTCCTGCTCGGTTTATCTCACCCCGCGATTCGTAATTTGGACTAACCATGGAAACCCTTTTCTCTTTTGTTTTTCCTCTCCTCGGTTATCTTTCAGGCTCACTCCCGTTTTCGGTCTGGGTTACACGTATGGCAAAAGGCGTAGACGTGCGGGATGCTGGTTCCGGACACGCGACGACCACGAACACGATCCGGCAGGCCGGGTTTGGCTGGGGCGCGCTGGTGGCGATTTTGGATGTGGCAAAAGGCTTGATCCCCACACTTCTTGCTGTCCAGTATTCAAAGGAGCCGTGGGTGATCGTTCTCACAGCTGCAATGGGAGTGGTAGGGCACTGCTGGCCCCTCTTCGGTCAATTTCGCGGCGGTATGGGACTGGCGCCATTTGCTGGCGCATTGTTTGTTGTGAATTGGGTATCTGTATTAATTGGCTTGGGTTTATTGCTAGCTCTTCTTTTCACCCTCCGCCATGGCGCGCGTGCCGGCGTGCTCACAGGGGTTCTCATTGCCCCACTCTTCTGGCTCTTCAACTTGCGCGGCCTGGAGTTTTGGATTGCGCTCGCCTGCGGCCTGGTCATTGCCTTTCGGTTTCTGATCGATTGGAATCGTAAATACCGCGAGCTCTGGCTGGACCGGGAAAAGCCAGGCTCATGAAACTTGGCATCGTCACAGATTCAACCTGTGATCTCCCGGGGTTCCTTGTCGAACAGCATGAGCTCGAAGTAGTTCCCTGCATTCTTGTCATGAACGGCAAGGAATATGTGGATGGAAAAGACATCACGCGGGAAGAGTTCTACAGACAATTGCCTTCGCTCAAGATGCAGCCGACAACCGCCGCGCCTTCGATCGGTGATTTCGCCACTCGATACGATTCCCTCCTCACCCACGGCTGTGACCATATCCTGTCCATCCACGCGGCGGGCACGCTGACCTCCATTCTGAACATCGCGCGGCAGGCAGCCAGTGAGTTTCCGGACCGAATCACCTGTATCGACAGCGCCTCTCTTTCGTTAGGGCTGGGTTTTCAGGTCCTCGCCGCCGCAGAAGCTGCTGAATCGGGACTGCCTGCGGCGCTCAACGCCATCGAGTCCACAAGGAAACGGCTTCGTGTCTTCGCCGCCCTGGACACCGTGGAATATCTCAAACGCAGTGGACGCGTCCCTGCGGCTGTGGCGATACTTGGCGATCTCTTGAGGATCAAACCCCTGGTTGACCTGATCAATGGGGAGGTCAAAGCGGTTAGTGCCGTACGCACTACAAGCCAGGCGAATGAGCGGATGTCCAGGTTTTTGCTGGAAGGCGGCTCGCTGGAAAAACTGGCGATCCTGCACACAGGCGCAGAAGCGCGCGCCAGGGGATTTCTGAATGGTTTGATGCAAAAAGCCAGCCAATCGGTGCCGCGCGATATTCTGATGGTTAACGTGACGACGGTCATTGGCACGCATGTGGGGCCGAATGGGCTGGGGTTTGCTGCAGTAGGGCAATAAATACACAGAGTCTGGCACCCATGTCCCATCTTTCCACATGATAAAATTACTTTATGCAGCCGTCTTTAGAAAAGTTACGCAAATTCTTCCGTCTTGAACACGAGAACGGATACAACAACATCGCCATTATCGGGGGACTCGCAAAAATGCTCGATTACTGGGAGGGCGACGCCCGCGCCGATGGAATTCAGGAAGAGGTAATCCAGGCCGTCATACAGAGGCTCCGCTCGTATGACGGGCTCAGCCCACAGTCCCGCGCGGATGCGCTCAGGGGCTTGTGGAAGAGGATCGGGGAAACTTATCCCGAAGCACAGCAAAAACCGAAGAACGGAACCTCGAATCGACGTCACCCGACGAACAGTGTTGTAGAAGAGAAAAGCGAAGTTATCGAGCAGAGACCACGACCAGAGCCGCATCCGAGAGAATCTGTCCCTCGCGAAGTACAAAGGCAGGAACGTCCCCAGCGCCCCGCGCCTCCGCCGCGCTCGGAGGTCACACCCGGTGCTAAGGCTTCCGGCACACCCGCCGCGCTCGACGCCAAGCTGACTGTCCTCCAGGGCATCGGTCCAAAGCACGCCGAAACCCTCGGCAAGCTCGGCATGCAAACGCTCGGCGACATGCTCTATTACTACCCGCGCCGCTACGATGATTATTCCTCCCTTAAGCCCATCAAAGACCTGTTTTATGGCGAGCAAGTGACGGTGATCGGGACGATCCAGAGTGTGCATTCGCGCCCCATCCGCGGGGGCAAGGCAACGATCATCGAAGTGATTATTAGCGATGGGACAGCCGGTTTACGCTTATCGTTTTTCAACCAGCCCTGGCTGGCAAACCGCTTTAAGGCGGGGGATGCGATCTCTGTTTCAGGCAAGGTCGATCAATACCTGGGCAGGCTGGTGATGAACAGCCCCGATTGGGAGTCGGTTGAAGTGGAGAGCCTGCACACAAACCGGATTGTCCCGGTGTATTCTCTCACCGAGCGCATCACACAGAAGTGGCTGCGCAACGTCATGAAGCAGGTGGTTGAGTATTGGGCGCCTCGGGTGGTCGATGCCCTGCCGGAAAGCACGCGCATCTCGGCACACCTGCCGACTCTGCCAGAAGCGTTGATAAATATCCATTTTCCTGATTCGCAGGAAAAGCTCACAGCCGCGCGTGAACGGCTTGCCTTCGATGAGATCTTTTATCTGCAGATGGGGGTGCTCCGCCAGAAGATCGACTGGAAATCAGTGGAGGCACGGCGCTTCCCTGTTTCAGACGAGTGGCTGGATGCGCGTCTAAAAAGCCTGCCCTTTACTCTGACGAATGCGCAGCAAAACGCCCTCAAAGACATTCGCGCCGATCTCGACTCCGGCAAGCCGATGAACCGGCTCATCCAGGGCGATGTGGGCTCCGGGAAAACCGTCGTGGCGGCGCTGGCGGCTGCTATCGTTGCAAACAATGGCGCGCAAACAGCAATCATGTCGCCCACGTCCATTCTTGCAGAACAGCACTATCGTAATTTCACCGGCCTTCTCACCGGCGAAAACGGCACACTCAACCCGGGAGAGATCCGGTTGCTGGTCGGTGATACGCCTGAGCCGGAGAAGGACGTGATTCGGGCAGGCCTGGCAGATGGCTCCATCAAAATTGTGATCGGCACGCACGCGATCATCGAAGAGCCGGTCGCGTTCCAGGAATTGCAGCTTGCCGTGATCGATGAGCAGCACCGCTTCGGCGTGGAACAGCGCGCCGCCCTCCGCACAAAAGGGACAAACCCGCACCTGCTGGTGATGACCGCAACCCCGATCCCGCGTTCGCTGGCGCTCACACTGTACGGCGATCTCGACCTATCTGTCATCGACGAAATGCCCGCAGGACGCATGCCTGTCAACACGTATGTGCTCAGACCTCAAGAGCGTGAACGTGCCTTCACCTTGCTGCGCGGGCAGATCACGGATGGCAAGCAGGCGTTCATTATTTATCCCTTGATCGAAGAGAGTGACAAAATCGAAGCACGTGCGGCTGTGGATGACTATGAAACGCTTTCAAAGGAAGTGTTTCCCGATCTGAAATTAGGCTTGTTGCATGGACGCATGCGTCCGCAGGAAAAAGACGATGCGATGCTCAAGTTTCGCGACAGGAAATATCACATCCTCGTTTCGACGACCGTGATCGAAGTTGGCGTGGATGTGCCGAACGCCACGGTGATGCTCATCGAAGGAGCAGACCGGTTCGGTCTGGCGCAGCTGCACCAGTTACGCGGGCGTGTAGGACGCGGTTCCGATCAATCTTACTGTTTGCTGATCCCCACGCACGAAGATGCCGCAGAGAATGAACGTCTGCGCGCCATGGCAGAGTCGAACGATGGCTTCGTGCTGGCGGAAAAAGATCTTCAGCAGCGCGGTCCCGGTGAGTTTTTGGGTACGCGCCAATCTGGGTATTCCAGTGGATTGCGCATGGCGAGCATTACCGACGTCAAATTGATCGAGAGGGCGCGGGTGCAGGCGCAAACGTTATTCGAACGCGATCCCTATTTGCAGCAGCCGGAACATGCCCTGCTGGCAGAAGCGTTTGGACGGTTCTGGGGCGAGGGTAAAGGGGATGTCAGTTAGGTAGTTGGATAGTGAGATGGTTCAGGCATGGAGAAGGCGACGACTACACTGTAAAACAAAGGAACTACGAAACGAATTATGGTCAGAGCACTGTTTCCCGGGACGTTCGATCCCATCCATTTCGGTCATATCGATATTGCCTCACGCGCCTCACGGATGTTCGATGAAGTGGTGATGGCTGTCTATGACAAGCCATTGAAGTCATTGATGTTCTCGCCGGAAGAACGGATGGAGCTGGTCAAACAGGCGCTCGACGGGAACCCGAAGATCAAAGTGACAGGTTATAGCGGCCTGACCGTGGAGTTCGCGCGCCAGATCGATGCGCAGGTTATCGTGCGCGGCTTGCGCGTGTTTTCCGATTTCGAGCTGGAATTCCGCATGGGGCTGGCGAACCAGCGGCTTGCCAGCGACATCGAAACGGTTGCGTTCATCACAGCGGAGGAACACACCTTCCTTTCCTCCAGCACGGTCAAGGAAATCGCCTCCCTGGGAGGAGATGTCTCCAGCATGGTGCCTGCGCATGTGGATGAAGCCTTGAAAAAAAAAGTCATGAATCTGGGTGATGGGCATGCGGTTCCGAACGCGTTACGGGATTAAAAATGCGATAGAATAAGAACCATCCGTTTGACGGAGGCGTTTATGGATATCCTGCAATTAATTGACCGGCTGGAAGAATTGTTCAACGAAAGCAAAAACTTTCCATTCACGAAAAACGTGATGGTGGATGAAGACCGCATGCTGGATATCATCGACCAGATGCGCATCGCCATTCCGGAGGAAGTGAAAAAGGCACAGCAGCTTCTCGGTCAACGCGACCGGGTGCTGGCGCAGGCGCAGGAAGAAGCGAATCGCACGCTTGAAATCGCCCGCCAAAAAGCCGATCAGCTTGTCGGAAAAGACATGGTCATACTGGAAGCACAGCGCCGCGCCGAACAGATTCTTGTGCAGGCGCGTGCCGAAGCCGATACCATCCGCGCTGGCGCCGACGATTACGTGATCGACAGCCTGACACAGCTCCAGGCAGAATTGGAGCAGATCGCCAACCAGGTCAACAACGGCATCCGTGCGGTTCGCGATGATCAGGCTCGACGCATGCCAGCTTCGTCGACTGTCTCGCAGCCTGTGGATAAGGAATAAAGTTAAGATAGCTATGCCCGCAGTGCAACTGCGAGCATAACAGGATAAAAACATCCCGCTCATAGCGGGATGTTTTTGTTCGAGTACTTGGTTTACGGTGCTGTTGTCGTCGGGCCGTCAACCGGGGATTGTTGTGTCGGTGTTTCCGTGGGTGCGGCAGGGGGCGGCAATGTATTTGTTGGGGGCGCGCTGGTTGGGGGTTCATTGGTGGGAGGTGCGGTCGTTGGCGTGAGGGTTGGCGGGAACTGTGTGACTGTGGGCGTCATCGTGGGGAGCGGCGTGGGCGTCGGAACGTTGAGTGTGATGGTGACGCGCCGCTCGGCATAGTTGTCTTCTCCATTGGAGAGATAGAGCCGCAGTGTCACGCGCTCGTCCGTGATTCCCTGTAAATTCCAGGTATGGATCAAGCCCGGGTTTGGAATCGCATTCGTTCCCTGGGCAAGCACATTCCATTGGCCCGGATCCTGCCCGGCGCCGTATTTGAGCCGCCAGCCGGTAAAGCCTCCATTTTTGACATCGATGACGCCCTGAATATCAAGCGTGGGATTGGTGACGACGGTGCTATCGTTGATGTTCGTGAACTGCAGCACTGGTCGTGGATCGGTGCTGCTGCATTCCCGGTCAGGCGCAAAGAATGGATTGCGCGGCATGTCGTGCGCTTCCAGCCAGTCGCGTCCCGCGCCCGATCGCAGCCACTGGCGCCCCCACCTGTCGCTGACGTTCATCACCAAGTCGTCCTTGACGAACTCCTGGCAGGCATTCCCGGCGATCAAGCCCGTCCAGGTGTCGATGTTGACGCGGCGCAATAAATCCTGTGAGGGAGGCAGAGGCGGCTGGTCGCTGGCGAAAAATTCGTTGCGCGTACCGCCGCGGCACCCTTGCGATGGCTCCGTTCCGGAGATGATACAGATTTCCCTCTGCACGATTCCGGGCGGTGGCGTGAAGGGCGTCGGCGCGCCGCTACTGACAATTGGGACAGCAAATTGCATGAACGAAGACCAGATCGGTGCGGCACCCGTCAGACCGGTGGTGTTGACCATCGGTGTGTAATCGGCGTTGCCCACCCAGACCCCGGTTGCGAGATCGGGAGTGTAGCCCATTGTCCAGTTGTCACGGAAATCGTTAGTGGTACCCGTCTTTGCTGCCACCTGGAACGGAAGGTTCAGCAGCGAATTACGTCCGAACATCCAGGCGCGTGCCTCATTATCGGAAAGGATGGACGACATCAAAAAGGCATGTTCCGGGCGCAGGACCTGTTCGGGCTGCGGAGGCTGGTACTCGTACACGACATTGCCCTGAAAATCTACGATCCGCAGGATCGCCACTGGCGGTACCTTTCTGCCGCTGTTCGCAATGACAGAGTAGGCGGCGGTCATTTCCAGTAAACTAACGTCGCCTCCGCCGAGCGTGAGAGATAAACCATAGTCCGGCCTGGTGAAGCTGGTGATGCCTAGTTTTTCCGCCATCGCGATCATCCCGTCACGCTCCGGTGTGTTCGGGTCGTCGTAAATTTTGACGAAATCCAGAGTCTTGACGGCGGGAATGTTGAACGAATTCGCTAATGCCGTGCGGACGGTCACCGGACCGTGGAAGTTCCCGTCGTAGTTGACAGGGCGATAGGGTTCACGCGGGTCATTCGGATCGCCGGAGGGTGGGAACTCACTGGGCACATCCCAGATGAGCGTGGAGGGCGTCCAGCCTTTTTCGAACGCCGCCAGGTAGTTGATAGGCTTGATGGAAGAACCCGGCTGGCGCGTGGGGCTGTCTGCCATGTTGACCTGCCCGGAGATCGCCTCATTATTGAAATCGGGCGAGCCGACCATGGCAAGGATCTCGCCTGTCGACGGACGGATCGACACCAGCGCGCCGTTGTGCGCGTTCTTGTCGGCGAGCAGCGCCACCTGCTCCGTCACCAGCCGCTGCGCTTCATCTTGCAGGACAGGATCGAGCGTGGTGTACACAATAAAACCGGAGCGATAGATCGTCTGCGCGTCGTATAACTCTTCCAACTGCGAGCGGACGAAATTCACCCAGTGCGGGTAACGGGCATTGATATCCGGAGAATTGAAAGCATAGCTCTTCATCTCATTGGCGGCATTTGCCGCGGCGGTCTCATCCACACAGATCGGGACATCACTGTTGCTGACCCTGATACAGCCGTCAATCTGGCTCAACCCATACATCAGCACAAGCACCTGCTGCTGGCGCGCCAGGGTGATCTCAGGGTTGGTGTAAATGTCGTAGACAGAGGGAGATTGCGGCAAGCCCGCCAGGAAGGATGCCTCCGCGAGCGTGAGTTGATTGGCTGTCTTGCCAAAATACGTCTCTGCCGCGGCTTCGACGCCGTAGGCGAGGTTCCCGTAATAGATCTCGTTGAGGTACAGCTCCAGGATATCGTCCTTGGAATAGCGGCGCGTGATTTCCGCCGCCAGGATGATCTCGCGCGCTTTGCGCGAATATGTCCGTTCAGCGCGCTCCTCGGGGGAAAGTAACAGCGCGCGTGCCAACTGCTGTGTAATGGTCGAGGCGCCGCCGCCCTGCCCGCCCGTGCGATAGTTCTCCCACAGAGCGCGGACGATCGCGACCGCGTCGAAGCCGGGGTGCTCATAAAAATCCCTGTCTTCGGTGGCGATGGTCGCGGCGATCAGCACAGGAGAGATCTTATCAAGCGTCACATAGGTGCGGCGTCCGGCAGTGGGGTCAAGGATTTCGTAAAGCGGATTGCCATTGCGATCCAGAATCCGCGTGGTCTCGAACTGCGAAGCGCGGTTTTGCAAATCTTCCACGCTGGGCAGAGTCCGCGCAATGGAATAATACGCAAACAGGAGCCCAGACCCGCCGATGATCGTAAGCACGACGATGCCAAATAGGGCAACCAGGAAACCGCGTATGAGACAGCCTCCCCATCCGCTCCTCCAATCTATTGCAGCCGGTGTGCCAGCGATAGGTGCCTGCACCGGCCGAGCCACGCGCGTCTGCGTGCCCTGCGCGGGACGCGGACGACTCGGCGATTCATAAGCAACCGGCGAGACGCGTGTGCCCTCCAGGTCGTACTCGTCGACGCGCCGCGGCAGCGGCATGTTATTTTCATCCAGGTCAATGCGCGGGGCAGCCGATGTACGCTGTGCGGGACTCGCTTTCGTCGTCTCGTTCGGATCGACGGCTTCATCGTCCTCCGCATCGACTGGGGCATCTGCCCGAGTCTCTGCTTCTGAATCCAGGAGCCGTTTTAAGAATTGTCTATTCTCTTCTTCTCTTCTTTTTTCTTCTTCACTCGTCATAACTTCACCAGCTTTGTATCCAGACTCTAAGGGTTTCCTTAGCTATTTACAGTATGTTTCAGACACGGCGTTCTGTAAACTTAAGGTTTCGCCCAACAGCAAACCCCTTAGGGTCTTAACTTAATAGTCTATTTTGGTTTGCTCATCATCAACACGGTCCACAGACCGCGGTGGCATACGTCCTCATTTTGATTCTTTACTTCCAATGCAATGGTCACGGAGCCGCCGCCAATGCGCGGCAGGGCTTTCATTTCCTTTACTTCCAACTCGACGTAAATCGTATCGTCTATAAATACGGGCTTGACGAACTTCCATTCATTCACTTCACGGAAGGCGATCACGGTGCCATCCAGAATGCCAGTCTGCCACGCCAGACCCGACGCGACTGCCAGCCCCAGAAGGCCGTGCGCCACCTGCCTGCCAAACATCGTGGTCCTGCTGAACTCAGGATCGGTATGGATGCGGTTGTTATCGCCGGATAATGCGGCGAAGGACATAATATCGTTTTCGCTAATGGTCCGTTTCTCCGTGACCACTTTCTGCCCGACGCTGAATTCTTCAAAGTAAAGGCCCATGGGGGTAGTCTCCTCGTCTGCTGGTCTTTAGTCTCCTTGTACCTGACTAGCAAACTAGCCAACCAGAAGACTAGAAGACTAAATTATACCCTTTGACCTCTTGACAGACTGCCTATACAATACACCCATGCGTGACTGGTCACTTGCTCCAGGGGACCCGCTCAGCCTTACTCTTGCAGCGGATTCACGCCTTTCCATTCCCGATTACCTTAACGATCATATCTGGGAGCTTGCGGTTGTTAGCAGCGGAGAGCCAACTGCGCTTGCCTTGCATACCACCTACGGGTTGCGAGCAAAAAGCATGCGGATCTTCCTGCGTTTCGGCGAAAACGGGAAAACGGTCAGCGACCCGGCAGCGTTTGCTTTGCCACCTACGATTCGGCGTTTCTATCCAAATTTTCTCATCCTCGACTATTCTCCTCTCAAGAACATAGACGTTACAACCGAATACTGGGTTCCACAATCCCATGCTGTCAGCAGCCGGGTGACGGTTGTCAACAAGACCAGCGCCATGCGTACGATCCGCCTGGAGGTTTGCGCGCTGTTGTCGCCGCTTGAGGGGCAGACGATGACCGCGACACAACTGCAGATGGTCAATGTCCTGGCTGGGCAGACTGGCGGGCTTTTCCCCGTCCTCTTTTTGACGGGCGGTCCGGCGCCCGGCACGGGCCCTCATCCCTCGCTCTTCCTGGACCTCGACCTGGGTCCGGGCGCCACACGCACTCTCACCTGGGTTCAGGCTGCGACGCCAACGTTGCAGACGTCCTTCGATCTTGCCCGCCAGACATCCGCACGTCCCTGGGAAGCAGAAAAGGCGCGGCTCGAGCTACTCAATTCCAGCCAGACGATTGACATCCGCACCGGCGACAAGGATTGGGATGCCGCCTTTGCGCTGAGCCAGCGCGCGGCGTTTGGGTTGTTCTTTCTGCCGGATATGCATTTCCCCTGCCCGTCCATCGTCTCCGCCCGCGGACCCGATCACGGATATTCCCCAAGG
>JAICRQ010000222.1 GCA_025966435.1 Anaerolineales bacterium
ATCGGCGGTAGCAGAACCTTGATACAATACAGTTATGCCCAGTTCCTCGGCAGCTTCTTGCGCACCGTTATTGGCAGTATCGAAATAAGGGTTGCCAAGGTTCTTCGGAACCAGCACATAATCCCCTTCACAGGCGGCAGCCGAAGGTTCTGTTGCTGGAGCGTCCGTGGCAGCTGGTGCTTCTGTTGCCGGGGCTTCGGTGGCAGCCGGAGCCTCGGTCGCAGGAGCTTCCGTAGCGGCGGGGGGTTCCGTGGCAGTCGCTGCCGGAGCGCAGGCGCTCACCAAGAGGACGAGGACGGTGAGTACCAATGAGAACGAGCGGTGTTTCATTTTCTATCTCCTTCGAATTTGTAAATTAGTTGTGACATACTGATACGTGGGTTATGCGGGTGTATGTATTGCTCCAGCCTCCTTTCCAAACAGAGGGTGAGATTTGGTATCAGGCGCTCGCCTGGGACCAGCACAGGAAGGGTCATCAACCACCGGCAAGGATCGGCGCTCGGGACCAGAAGAAGAAAAGTAAGAATGCCACGAACATAAGCAGGACACCCAGAACAGCAAAGACCAATTGTCCATTCCGTTGAAATCGCTTTAGAAAGGAAGCCTGCTGCGCGATGTTGGGAAGTAAAATGGAAAGGATCAGGAGCAAACCGATCACCACACCCTGCACCTGACCCTGGATATTCAGCAACCCCATCCCAAAACGCATCAAGCCGATCAGGAAAAGCGAAAGCACCGCGCCCAGCATCGTGCCTCGCCCTCCATTGATATCCACCCCTCCCAAGACCACAGCCGTGATCACGGCAAGCTCCAAACCGGTGCCAATGTCTGGACGGGTGCTCCCGAAGCGCGCCGCCAAAATCAAGCCCGCCAGCGCCGCCATGAAGCCGGATAATGTGTAGATGATGAACTTAATTCGTTCCACCGGCACGCCGGAATACAGGGTGGCGTTTTCATTGTTTCCAATTGCATACAGGTAACGACCGAATGTTGTTCGGTGCAACACGAGACCAAAAACGATTGCTAGTACGATAAATAACGCCACGGAAAATGGAATGAGGGTATCGAACATCCGTCCCTGTCCCAAATAGGTAAATGCCTCTGGGTAGCCGCGCGCTGCCTGGTCGCCAAGAAAGCCATAGGCGAGACCACGATAAAAGGCATATGTGCCGAGAGTGACGACGAGCGAAGGTAATTTGACGCGGGCAACGAGATACCCGTTCAGCATCCCCCCGAGTGTACCAAGCAACAGTGCCGCTAGCGCTGCGACCCAAATGTTGACACCGTTGTTATGCAACAGACCCATGAATGAGGCGCTCATGCCCAAGTTGGACGCTATAGACAAATCGATGTTGCCTGTGATGATGATGAAGACCATCGGCAACATCATCAAGCCAATTTCCATGAAGTCAGAAGAGGTGCGCGAAAGGTTGCGGGCATCCAGAAAAAAAGGAGAAAGACGGACGTTGATCAAGATGTCAAGGAGGATCAACGCAACGAGCATCCACTCCCAGCGCTGGAATTTATAGAGGAAGGAATGTCGCGGCGGGAATTCGCTGATCAGCGTGGACGGTTGTGATTCGGTGATCATTTGTGCTTTCATTTATCTGTCCTCTCTAACCGACTCAGGATCCACTTATCAGAGATCACGGCAATCAAAATCAATAAGCCTTGCGCCGCTAGCTGCCAGAACGGCGAGATGCGGATCAACGTCAACGAATTTTGGATGATGCCCAGCAGGAGCGCCCCGAGCACCACACCGGTGACCGTTCCCACGCCGCCGCTGATGCTGACACCTCCGACGACCGACGCTGCCACCGTTTGAAGTTCAAAGCCCGCGGCTGTATTTGTCTGTGCGGACTCAAATCGTGAGACCCAGAGAACAGCTGCGAGCCCGGAGAGCAGACCACTGATCAAGTAGACCAAAAACGTGATTCGCTGCTTGCGAATTCCCGTAAATTGCGCCGCCTCTGGGTTGCTGCCGACGGCAAAGATATCGCGTCCCGTGCGTGTGTAGTTGAGGAAAAAATACACAACCACTGCAACTAAGATCGCAATAAGTACCATGTTCGGTAGACCTAACGGAGTGCCTTTGGATAACGTCTTGAATGCTACAGGTAATTCGAAGGAATTAATCCAAGTACCCTGGCTGTAATAAAAGACTAACCCGCGGTAGATGCTCAACGTGCCGAGCGTGGCGATAATGGGAGGGACGCGCCCAAACGTAATGATGAGCCCGTTGAACGTTCCCAGCACCGTGCCTAATGCCATCCCCAGGAGAACCGTGAGGAGTACTGGAATTTCGGGATTCTCCTTCACGACAAACGCAACCATCATCCCGACCAGCCCAATCATCGAGCTGACAGAAAGGTCAATGCCGCGTGTAATGATGACCATGGTCTGTGCTAACGCCACAATCGCCAGAATAGAAATGTTTAAGAGAATATCCTGGAAATTGTCTAAGGTCAGGAAGGAAGGCGCCCGCAGAGTGACAGCAATTACTAAAATGAAAATGAAGAGACTGATTCCCGCCTCACGGAAGCGGATGAGAGTCCAGAGGATGCCCTCGCGAGCGACAGAGGTTTGGATGGCAGTGGGAGTTTGCGCGGTCACTGTGGGGTTCCTGCCTTTATGTCTTGGGTGGCGGCTGAGATGATGTTTTCCTGCGTGGCTTTGGCACGCGAGAATTCTGCGGTCACATAACCTTCCCGCATCACAAGTACACGGTCGCTCATCCCCAGGATCTCCGGTAATTCAGAAGAGATCATCAAAATAGACAATCCCTCGGCTGCCAGTTTGCTCATCAATCCGTGCACCGCGGCTTTGGTGCCGACGTCGATTCCGCGAGTGGGTTCGTCTAGAATAAGAATACGGGGATTGGTGGACAGCCACTTGGCAAGCACCACTTTTTGCTGATTCCCACCCGAAAGCTCACGCGCCAGTTGCCAGATATTATTCGCGCGGACTTCCATTTGACGAGCCGCGTTAAAAGTCGACTTCCGCTCGAGTGTATCTCGCAGCCATCCCCTTTGGGCATAGGCGGGAAGCATCGGTAAGCTGATATTTGGAGTGAGCGGCATCGTGGGAATTAAGCCGTGCAATTGCCGGTCTTCGGGGACATAGGCCAGCCCAAGACGGATGGCTTGTAAAGGCGACGTGATCCTCACCTCGCGGCCTTCCACTTCAATTCGTCCTCCTGTAGCGGGTTCGACGCCGAAGATCGCTCGCGCCACGTTTGTACGCCCCGCGCCGACCAGACCCGCCATACCCAGGATTTCTCCGCGCCGCAGTTCAAAACTGACATCGTGAAAGGATCCGGCTCGGGATAGATGTTCCACTTTCAACACAACCTCACCCGGTTGGACATCTTGTTTAGGGAACAAGTTGTGAATAGTACGTCCCACCATCATGCGAATGAGCTCATCGCGAGTTACCTCTTGCATCGGTCGTGTGCCTACGTAAGTACCATCCCGCAAAATCGTCACACGATCAGCCAGGGCGTAGAGCTCTTCCAACCGGTGCGAGATGAAGATGACCGCAGTTCCTTCCTGACGCAAACGCCGCACAAGACGGAACAGATCGTCCACTTCATGGAGTGTCAGCGAGGAGGTCGGCTCGTCCATGATTAGAATCCGGGCGTTGATCGAAAAGGCACGCGCGATTTCTACCATTTGCTGCTGCGCGATGCTCAGGGCACGCGCTTTTTGCTTGAGGTCGAGCTTAACGCCAAGCGATTCGAGCAGCTTGCCTGCCTCTGCATAAAGCTTGCGCCAGTCTACTCGCCTCCCTGTGGTCAGCGGCTGGCGGCCGACAAAAATATTCTCTGCCACGTCCAAATCGGGAAAGAGACTGAGCTCCTGATAAATAGCCGCAATTCCCGCTTGACGTGATTCGCGCGCATCGTTGAAATGTACAGGCTCCCCATTCAGCCAAATCTCCCCTGCATCCGGTTGGTGAACACCGGTGATAATCTTGACCAGAGTGGATTTTCCGGCGCCGTTTTCCCCCAGGAGGGCATGCACCTCGCCGGGACGCAGCTCAAACGAGACATCGTGCAAGACTTCCACCCCCGCGAAGCTTTTTCGAATGCCTTTCAGCTCCAGTATGTTTTCACTCATTTGACCGGTACCCCCTCTTCTTCACATATCGTAAATGGAACGCCCACTGCTTTCAATCGCTCTGCCCACTCCGAAGAGAGCTGCTGATCGGTGAATAAGCGATTAATTTTCTCGGGGCGCGCAAACGAGGTCAAATCTTCTTTGCCAAACTTAGTGGAATCCACTAACGCAAACAGCTGCTGTGACGATTCGATCGCCTTGCGCTTAATCTGCGCCTCCGAAAGAAGGACCTCTGTTAATCCACGTTCCAGACTGAACCCACTGCAGGATAAAAAGGCTTTTTGAATGTGCAGTTCCTCAATGATGCGTTCACTCAATAAGCCGGTGACAGAAGATGATTCATTATTGACGATACCCCCGATGAGAATAACGACGTTTGTGGAGTTCTGTGCCATTTCCCTGGCCACCTCAAAACCGTTCGTCATCACGCGCAAGTGACGGCGTTCCGATAACGCCTTGGCGAGGTAATAGACGGTGCTGCTGGCATCGAGCAAAATGGAGTCACCATCATTAACTAAAACAGCCGCCTCACGTGCAATCGCAAGTTTGGCAGCTGCATTTTGTTGATAGCGTCTTACAAAGGAATTGTTTTGAAATTGATCCTGCTGATTTAGTACGGCGCCCCCATGGACTCGCACCAAGACTCCCTGTTCTTCCAGCGCGTTGAGATCATTCCGAACCGTCCCCTCCGAGACATCCAGGGCTCGTGCCAGTTCGGGGACACGTAAACCGGGCTGTTTACGCAGGGTATCTATAAGAGATTGGCGACGTCCGTAAGTCGTCACGGCATTCCTTTGTTGAATTTTGTTGTTTTTTGTGGAATTTGACAAATTCATAATATCAAATTTGTTATTTGTTGTCAATATATATTTGCTACGTGAAGTAATCGAAAAGAACCCGGTTTGCGAGTTCTTTTTCTTGGTGAAGGCTTCCGTAGAAATAGATCACATGATGAGCCAACAAGTCGTTCCTTGTTTCAAATGTACATTCTCCTGCACCCATTGACTTGGTTCGCATTTATTTTATGGACTGCAAGGCATCGTTCATTTGGGTTACAACGTCTTCATGATTCGGAAGCATGTGAAGGGCTTTCCGCAGCGGAATATTCCGCTCGTCGAAGATGACCATGCGTAGAAAGCCAGGTGCTTCCACACGATCCAGCACCTCCATCATAACGTTGCGGGCAGCGGACTCGCCCAGGATTTCACCTACAAGGTCATCCACCGTGTAAGGTCCGCGCGCGTCCGGGTCTTGATATGGAACCGACCAATGCCAGGAACCCGAGCCAACTTCCAGGGTTGTGTTATCGCCCGGCAAGGTGACAGAGGCAGTTGTGTTCGCAGGGACACGAACATAGAGATCGAGCTTCCCGTTTTCGATCCTCCACGCGCATTCCGCCAAGCCATAGGGAGTATGGTGGGTCACGCGACAGTGCGTGAGTCCACCGCCGGGGCGAGGTCGAATCTCAAGGCGGCGGTAGCCCGGTTCGGCGGGAGCCAGACCGCCAATTGTCCGGTGCATCCAATCTGCGACCGCGCCGAAGGCATAATGGTTGAAGGATGTCATCTCGCCGGGGTTGATCGTTCCATCGGGCAACATGCTGTCCCAGCGTTCCCAGATCGTGGTCGCGCCCATTGTGACCGGGTACAGCCACGAAGGACATTCCTGCTGCATCAGGAGTCGATAAGCAGCACGGTAATGACCCGTGCTGCAAAGCGCATCGCAGATGAGTGGTGTGCCGACAAAACCAGTACGGATTTGATAACCGCTGTCGCGCACCAGTTCGGCAAGCCGGTCCCCGGCATGCTGGCGCTGTTCGGCGGTGGGAAGCAAATCAAAGACGATGGCAAGCGCGTACGCGGTTTCGGCGTCGTTCATGAGGCGCCCGGCAGGCGTGATATATTCACGGGCAAAAGCATTTCGCGCGTGATCAGCCAGAGCGGAATAACGAACCTGCTCCTCTGAGCGTCCAAGCACTTCAGCGGCGTGAGCTACGAGTCTTGCTGAATGGGCAAAGTAGGCACTGGC
>JAICRQ010000289.1 GCA_025966435.1 Anaerolineales bacterium
ATGCGTTCGTAGCCCTGCCTCGATATGACCTACCTTAATTCGCCGATAGTAAGCGAGTAAAGAGGTGGTGACGACGGTCGCTGTATCGCCGACGACCAGCACCCAGTCTGGCTTGAAATCGGTCAATACCGGGTCGAGATGCGTAAAGATGGACGCGCTGATCTCGGCGAGGGACTGGTTATCTCGCATCAAGTCCAGGTCATAATCCGGTTGAATCTGGAACAGAGCTAGGACCTGATCGAGCATTTGCCTGTGTTGTGCCGTAACGCAAACTCGCGATTCCACCCCGGGTGTTTGCCTGAGCAATCGTACAATCGGTGCAATTTTGATCGCTTCGGGCCGCGTGCCAAAAACAGAGAGTACTTTGATGGTCATGATGTGTATCGGTATGGAGTATACAGGTAGACAGGTATTCAAGTAAACAAATGTGTACCTGTCTATTGTGTACTTGTTTACTTATTTACCCCTAATCGAAGAACCTTAAAGCCAGCATTTGCCCATTGGTCCTGAGCCCAGCCATTTACACAATCAATCACGACATGTGCAGAGGACTTCGATCGTATTTCCATGGGGTCTAAATTTGTGAATGCCGTATGCTTCACGAGCAGCAACAACGCGTCTGCGTCCCGGATAGCATCCTCCAAGCTGGCCGCCATATGGATACCATTCAAATTTGCATCATGTTTGTAGGGTTCCCAGGCTTTGACCTGTGCCTCTTCCTCTTGCAGCAAATGGACCACTTCAATGGCAGGGCTTTCGCGCAGGTCATCTACATTCGGTTTATAAGCTAGACCGAGTGCGGCAATTCTCTTGTCCTTGAGAGATCCCAATGCCTGTTTGACCTTTTCCACGACAAAGTGTGGCTGTTCATCGTTCACCTGCCGCGCATGATAAATCATCGACGTTAATTCTGGAGCTGCTTCCACAAAGAACCACGGGTCTACACGGATACAGTGACCGCCGACCCCGGGCCCGGGCTGAAGGATATTGATGCGCGGGTGACGATTGGCAAGACGGATGGCTTCCCACACATCCACGCCGAATTTTTGTGCCAGGCGCGCAAACTCATTGGCGATGGCAATATTCACATCGCGGGTGGTGTTTTCCATCAGCTTGACCATTTCGGCAGTTGTTGCATCCGTCGCCAGGATCTCTCCTTTGACGAATGTAGCATAAAGAGCACACCCCGCCTCCGCGGACTCTAGGGTAATGCCGCCCACAACACGCGCATTCTCAACCAGTTCTTTTAAGATTTGCCCGGGCAATACCCGCTCAGGTGAATAGCAAAGGAAAAAGTCCACGCCAGCCCTCAGGCCTGAGCGCTCCAGGATGGGTTTCACCAGATCCACGGTTGTGCGCGGCGGGGATGTCGATTCCAGGATCACCAGATTGCCTTTACGCAAATGCGGCAGGACAGCTTCGGCGGCAGCCGTCACCGCGCTCAAATCTGCCAGCCTGTATTTTCTCCCTTCGTACTCACCATATTGATTCTCATAGAAGGGGGTTGGAACGGCGATCAAAAATGCATCTGCTTCTTCAGGGTGGGGAGAGACAATCAGGTTGCCGGAGGAAAGCGCAGACTCTACGACCTCTCGCAAGCCTGGTTCATGAATATGAATATTCCCGTTTTGTAAAGTTTCGATCACATGTGGGTTAATATCCACGCCGACGACTTTCAATCCATGCGCGGCAAAGGTCGAGGCTGTCGGAAGTCCGATATATCCCAGCCCAAGTACGCAGATTTTTTCAAAGTTCACGTATGCTCCTTGCCCTTTCCCCGTCCCTCTCCGATGTCTTTGAAGTGGAGGGATAGGTGGGGTGGGTTCTCGCGCTAATTATAAAGCCTTGAGGTATCATCCTTTCACAACTTTGATATGATGAACTGCGTAGATAGAATTGAAAGGAAGACAGTTGTCTTGTTGTATAATGAACTGGAGGAGTTATGGAATTTCTACTTGACCCTAACATTGCCTATATCCTCCTGATTGGGGGACTCGTGCTAGCGATGATGTCTCTTGCCAGTCCGGGGACAGGGTTGTTCGAAATCGGGGCATTGTTCTGTATCGCACTGGCGGGGTACGCCGTCTACAACCTCTCGTTCAACTGGTGGGCATTGCTTCTTCTGGGATTAAGCATTATCCCTTTTGTATATGCTATCCAGAAGCCCGGGCGTGAATTGTTTTTAGCGCTGTCAATTGTGCTCCTGGTCATTGGCTCAGTATTTATGTTTCCCCGCACAGCGGGTCAGGCGATCGTGAACCCGATCATCGCGATTATCGTTTCGGGACTGGTCACTGGTTTTTTGTGGATCGCTGTCCGGAAATCGGTCGAAGCGACCAGCGCTCGACCCACGCATGACCTTTCGGGGCTGATCGGCCAAGTTGGAGAGGCGCGTACGAAAATCGGCGAAGAGGGAAGCGTGTTCGTGTCTGGAGAAATGTGGTCGGCTCGCAGTGAGGTACCCATCCCGGCGGGCAGTTCGATTCGTGTCCTCCGGCGTGAAGGCTTTATCTTGATCGTCGAGAAAAATGGCTGATACCACTTCACAAAAAAGGAGATAGTTATGGAAGGTATTTTCGGCGGCGGAATTGCATGTGTCGTTGGCGTCATTGCGATTCTTGCCTTTATCATTTTGGCCAATGCCATCCGCATTGTGCCCGAATACCAGCGCCTGGTCGTATTCCGGTTAGGCCGCAGCATCGGGCCGCGTGGTCCCGGTATCGTTTTGCTTTTCCCTGTAGTGGATCGCGCTGTGAAAGTGGATCTGCGTGAGCAGGTGCGCGAGGTACCTCACCAGACGTCCATCACTAAGGATAATGCACCGATCTCGATCGACTTCCTCTGGTATTACAAAGTTGTGGATCCGTCAGAGTCGGTCTTACAGGTGGGCAACTTCGAGTCGGCTGCCGCAGGTATTGCGGCGACAACGTTACGCGCGGTCATCGGCGGTATCCCGCTTGATGATGTGCTTTCGGAGCGCGAACATATCAATAACATGCTTCGCACCCGTCTGGATGAAGTGACCGAGCGCTGGGGCGTCAAGGTGACCAACGTGGAAATCCGCGAGATCATCCCGCCGCGCGAGGTGCAGGACGCGATGAACCGCCAAATGTCCGCCGAGCGTATCCGCCGAGCCGTCGTGACCGAGTCTACTGGTACGCGCGAAGCCGCGATCAATGTAGCAGAGGGCGAGAAGCAATCAGCAATTCTAAAGGCGGAAGGCCAGAAGCAGTCTGCCATCCTTCAGGCAGAGGGCGAGCGCCAGTCCCAATTGCTGAAAGCCGAAGGGTTTGCGCAGGCACTCGAAGCGATCTTCAACGCCGCCAAAACAGTTGACCAGAAAACGATGACCCTGCAATACTTTGAGACTCTCAAGACCATCGGCTCAAGCCCGTCCACGAAGTACATCTTCCCCATGGAATTTACCAGTATGCTGAGCAACTTCCTGGGTGGTGACGGGAAAAAGTAAAAATAATTCGTACGAAATGAAAAGTAGAACGTGGTGCTCGCACCACGTTCTACTTTTTTTATTGATAAAATCTCTCACAATGGAAATCCAACCTGCAAGCATTCGTGACCTGGGAGCACTGCGGCGGCTTGAGAATGTATGTTTCGAAAAAGACGCCTGGCCCCTGCTGGACCTGATGGCCGTGCTCACCTGGCCGGATGTGATCCGGTTGAAGGCGGTGGAAAACGGCGAAATGATCGGGTTTGTCGCCGGGGATCCTCGTTTTTCGGAAGGCGCTAGCTGGGTTGCCACCATTGCCGTGGACCCGCGCTATCAGCGGCGCGGCATCGGGCGCGCTCTCTTACGGGCTTGCGAAGAAAAGACAAACCTGCCCCGTATGAGATTGACCGTCCGTATATCCAACGAGCCCGCTATCGCTCTCTATGAAAAAGAGGGGTATCGCTCTGTGGATATCTGGAGGCGATACTATAACGATGGAGAGGATGGCATCGTGATGGAGAAAAGATTGCCCGGCAAGTAGATACCAGGCATCTGCGCCTCATGATTATGCGTTTGCATTCTGGCGTACAAGACAGTTAAAAAATTCTTGTTGGCGAGGGAAGCAGCAGGTGGGATATAATGACGGCCAATGACGAATCAAGTCCTTCCTCCACCGGTCTGGGTGGATACACCAGACACACTTCAACAAATGCTGGGGGACCTCACTGCTCAAACCCGTCTTGCAGTGGATACAGAATCAAACAGTTTACATGCCTACCGAGAGCGGGTGTGCCTGATCCAATTTACTACACCTACTCATGACTATGTCCTGGATCCTCTCGCTCTGTCTGACCTGAGCGCCCTGGATCCTATTTTCAGTAACTCAAACATCGAAAAGATTTTCCATGCCGCAGAATATGACCTGATTTGCTTGCGGCGTGATTTTAGTTTTCAATTTTCGAATCTATTCGATACCATGCATGCAGCACGGGTGTTAGGGTATCCGTTCGTAGGGCTGGATAATCTGTTGGCAGAGAAATTCCAGTTTGAAATGGATAAACGTCATCAGAAGGCAGACTGGGCGGTGCGGCCCCTCTCGCCTGCCCAACTGGATTACGCGCGCCTGGACACACATTTTTTGTTCGATTTGCGCGATATATTGGAAGCGGAATTAAGAGAAAAGGATCGCCTCTCCATAGCGCTCGAAGATTTCGCCCGCGCCTGCAATATGGAAATCCCCAAGGAAAGAGTCAATGGAACCTCGTGGCGGCGATTCAGCACCCGCAAGGACATCTCGCCGCGCGAATTGACGATTCTCAGTGAGCTGTGTATTTCTCGAGATCGGATCGCCGAACGGATGAACCGCCCGGTGTTCAAGGTCGTTTCAGATAGCCTTCTGCTGGACATTGCCCGTAACCTGCCGGAAAAGGATGTGGATCTCGCCGGGCTCGGGCTGAGCCCCAAGCAAATTCGTTTATGGGGAAGTGAGATCCTGGAGGCGGTAAAGCGTG
>JAICRQ010000059.1 GCA_025966435.1 Anaerolineales bacterium
CCTATTACCTTTCTCTTGCCGCCGTCCTCTGTGGGTTATTTTATTTCAAGACACTCAATATCTTCGTTACGTTCGAAAACCCTAGTTTTTCTAATTTCACAACAGCCATAGTGAGACTGTCAATCGCATCGAAAAATTCCTGTAATGCCTGCACTCGCTCATACACAAAATTCCATTCTTCGTCGTCCACCCAGTTTGCCTCCATCGTTTCAAGCGTTCCCCGCACGGAGCGGATGGCGCGGTCGAACTCGCTGTTCTGCCTCTCCTTCAAAATAGAACGGATAGCCGCATAAAAATCGGATTCGGCTTCGTAGTAATCCTTACGATCGCCAAGCCTTGAAGAGCGATGAACCAGCCCCATGCGCGCTAAGGCACGGATTTCGGTACTAATCGCGCCTTTGGTAAGCCCTGTTTCTTGGACGATCTCATCGAGAGAGAGGGGCATGGGGGAGAGGTAGAGCACGGCGAAGATCGCGCCCATCCCTTTTGGGAAGCCCCAAAAGCGGCTGATCTGACTCAAGCCTTGTGTGAAGTCTTTTTTGATTCTGGTAAGCGATGCGCTCATTCTATAATGTGTTATGAGTGTTTAGTACTTACTAAACGCAGTATATAGTTTTTGTGCCTTTCTGTCAAGAATAAAAAAGCCATCGTTTCCCAAACGATGGCGAATTCATGTAAATTCTATTTTATTGTGGCATCTGTAATGCCTGGAAAATCTCTGCCGGGCTCAAGCCAGGGGGCAAACCTTGATATTGATTGATGTAAAAATTAACAATCTTTTGCTCTGCACCAGATTGGAAGGTCAGGCTCACCCGCCCCGGTTGCGGACCGACGATTTGTTCCGGCGGGATCTCTGTGATGACCTGCATCACCTTGACAATCCAGTCGCCCAGCTCGGATTCGTTGTTTAGGTCACTTGCCTGTAAAGTAACATTGAAATCTGTTTCCATAGGAAGGAAACGACCGATGCTTCCATCCGGAAGAATACAATTTTCGCCATACGCGAAGGCTGTCCCTTGCGCCTCTGGCTGAAGGGCTTGCAAGGATTGCTGGAAGCTGCTCGAGAGCTCCGGCAAATCCTGGTACGCCCACTGGTATCCGCAGTTTTGTGTGTCTGGGACTTGAGTGATTGGACCATCCGGTCCCTGATCGATGTGCGGTGTGGCGAGGGTAGATATGGGTCTGGAATCGGGGACGGCTGTTGTGGAGAGGGGGAGCGGAGATTCCGTCGTCGCTGGCAACGTGAGTAATGCCGTGGCTGTGGGAATCGTGAAGGTTTCTGATGGCGAAGCAGGTGAAACGCTTTGAGGCACAGTGCTTTGGGACGCGGGAGGAGTAGGAATTGCCGAACACGAGGTCAGCATCAAGGTAAGGAACAGAACACTACGAATTATGTCTTGCATATGAAATCTCCGATTGCACTTCATCTACCTGAGTAACGCTTAGGAGCCTGTGAATGTTCCAAACAACCTGCGTTAGCTTTGACCGAGAATATCCAGCGCTGCGGCAACCATCAGCGCGGAGGCGTGAATCAATGCCTCTTCATTGAAATCGAACTTGGGGTGATGGTGCCCATAGTCGAGCTGACGGGCTTTGTCATTGGAACCCACAAGGAAGTAACACCCAGGCACCTTCTGCTGCATAAACGCCATATCTTCGGCGGTCATTGTTTGATAGTCAGAATCGAGGTTCGTTTCGGATAAAAGGCGCTCTGCTGTCTTTTGTACCCTGGACGTGATTGTCTCATTGTTAACCAGCGCGGGGGTGATCCGCTTGATGTCCACCTCCACCTGACAGCCCATCCCTTCGCCAACGCCGCGCGCGATTTGCTCGAAACGTTGCACGACTCTCTGCCGCACCTTGGAATCGAAGGTGCGGATCGTTCCTTCCAGCTTGACTTCCGGTGGGATCACGTTAAATGCTGTTCCGCCATGAATATTGGTCACGCTGACGACCGCGGTATCCAGAGGCGCCACATTGCGCGAGACAATCGTCTGAAGGGCATTGACGATTTGCGCCGCGGCGACGATCGGGTCCACCGCGGCATCCGGGATGGCGCCATGCCCGCCCCTGCCAATGATACGAACGTGGAAGATATCGGCGCCGGCCATGACCGGACCGTTTGATACGCCCAGCCAGCCGAGCGGTTTTTCATTCCACAGATGCAGGGAAAGGCTCATATCGACTTTGGGACCATCAAGCACGCCGTCACGCATCATCATTTCTGCGCCGCCCACTTCCTCGCCGTTGTTGCCTTCCTCAGAGGGCTGGAAGCAGAATTTGATCGTGCCAGCCAACTGGTCGCGCTGCGCGTGCAACATTTTCGCCACGGTCAGTCCGATAGCGGTATGTCCATCGTGACCACAGGCGTGCATGACGCCCGGGTTTTGTGATGCATATTCCGCGCCGGTCTCTTCGAGGATGGGGAGGGCATCCATATCGAAGCGCAGCAAAAGTATAGGACCAGGTTTCGTCCCTTCCAGCAGACCAACAACGCCTGTTTTGCCGACTCCCTTTGTCACCTCCATGCCGAGCGATTCCAGTTCCTTTGCGACGATCCCACCCGTGCGAAATTCACGGAATCCCAGCTCGGGGTGCATGTGAAAGTCACGGCGTAACGATTGAGTGTATGAGAACAGTTCTTTGGCTTGGGTGAGGAAGTCGGTCATGTTTACCTTTCGGGAGAGAGTAATTGGCGATTAGTAATTGGTAATTAGAGATTGGTAATTAGTAATTGGTGGTTGAGTCGCCGTGACCTGGAAAGATCTGGGTGATCTTGTGCTGGTGAATTTTATTCCAGCTTGCACGGGTTGTGGCATCATCGATGTTCATAAAGCTGGGGTGTAAATCTCCGGTGAACGCGAAGCCTTCATCGAGGACCAGAGTCACGCTGTCATCGCTATGACCGGGCGTGTGGAGGATTTCTCCGCTTAATCCAATGCTGGCGAGGAATTTTCGACTGTCTTCCAATTTCAAAACGAGATTATCGTTTGACGAAATGGGAACATAAGGATAGTTTTTGCCGTGGAAGAATCCTGCAAAAGGAGGAATGAAGTCGATTTGGCATTCCGGGAGGATCAACTTTATGCCCTTGTTTTTTAACTCTTGAAGCAGTCCGGCGTGGTCAGGATGGAAATGTGTGACGAGAAGAAATTTGATTTCCTGGAAGGAAATTCCTTTGCGCTTCAGGACACCCATGAATTTTTGAAGCGTTCCGGGCCAGCCGCAGTCGACCAGGAGTTTTCCATTTTTTGTTTCAATGATGTAGTAATTTGTTGAATCGTAGCCAACGTTGACGATATTCATTTGTTCTCAGAGTGTGATGACTTCGATCTCCGTCATCCATTTTACCCAATGCCAGCCTCGCCTCGAAGGGACGACTGCCCGAAGGGGAAACCCGTGTACGTGGTTCAAGGCCTCTCCGCCCACGTGCGTGGCTAGCAGGATTTCTTCTGCCTGCGCAAGAGTAAACGGCGCGGTGTAATCTGCGACGCCTCGCAGTATGATTCCTACCCCTTCCGGGCGGATTTTGGCTTGCGACAACAGATCGGCGAGCCGGATTCCGCGCCATGTTTGTACAGTGTACCAACCGCCGGTGCAATCGAGGGTGGCGGTCACTTCAGAAGTAGAGAGGGCGAGGACATCTGCATATGTCAATCGAATTTGTGTTTCTACGGCGCCTCTCACTTGCAAAGCCCATGTCTCCGGAGCGAGCCTGATCTTACCCTCGCCGGGTGCAGTCGTGACAGGGTGAGCATTCCCGCTAAAGGAACCTTCCTCGCGCGAGCCTGTAAAGCGGCGCGGCGCCTGACTGCTTTCTGTCGCTTTCGCAAGAGCCTCCGCGACCCACCAACTGACCAGCGCGACGGCTCCAAATCCCATCAGTTTGAGAGCTTGCCTGCGCCCGGTGAAATCCACCTTTTTGGGGCGGGGCCAGCGCCGCCAGACGTGAAAGATAAAGAACGGTATCATGCCGAGCGCAATCCCCCAATGCCATCCAATCCCCGAATAGGCGTATGGACCGATCCAAACGTAGTAATCACCGATCTGCCATTTCCACATCAATACGAGCAGCAGGATAGTGACTGTTGCCAGTGTCAATAAAATTGAAACAAGAAGCATCACGTTGCGGGTGAGACGACGATCCACGCCGCGGCTCAAGGAGCGCAGCGCGATCGCGCTTTTCCAGGGAATCAAAACAATCAGCGCCCAGCCAGCAATGCGATGGATTTCAAAGAAGGAGGAGGGGGAGGGCCAAACTAGACTATAGAGCCCGGTGAGACTCAGGATAATGAATAAAATGAGGATGAGAGCGTTGATGAAACGTACATTCTTGCTGTTTATCAAAAGCTCCTTTTGTTACTTATACTTCACCACACGGAAGCGCTCCTCATACCTCGGGTTCTCATCTGTGCTGTCTTCGGTGCGGCGGGATCTCATCCGCTCCAGGAATGTATCCACGTCGCCGACCTGTGACTTGTGTTCGAGGATTGCCTCGAGTTTGATCGGCCACATGTCTGTCACATCCAGAGCCACGTTAGGTTGCATCGTTAATGAGCACCAGACTTCGCTCGGCATGTGAGGCGGAAGCCCTTCGATCAGCAGTTCGGGGAAGAACACGGGGTTTCCCGTCGCCGGAAAGACTGCGTCCATGGTGGCTTGCCCGGCGGCACGGTGATCGGGGTGATTAATCCCGTAGACTGTGAACAGCGTTTGAGGATCACAGGTGACGAGGATATCCGGCTTGAACTTACGGATTACGCGGACGATATCACGGCGCAAGTCCAGGTCCGGGACGAGATAGCCGTCCGGGCAATCCATGAAGTGGATTGAGTCCGCCTCCACGCCGATCACCTTTGCCGCAGCGATCTGCTCTTCATGGCGGATGGCGCACAACGCATCGGGCGTCATGTCAGCGGTGGTCGAGTCGTTGAAGCCTTTATCGCCGCAGGTGAGCAACTGGTACGTGATGCGATGACCTGCACGCGCCCAGCGAGCAAGAGTCGCGCCGCAGAAAAATTCCGGGTCGTCGGGATGGGCGAGGACAACCAGGATATTTTGAGGGGAGTCCCAGACATCAGGGAGTGTCATGTATCGGGTTCCAGGTGTCAGGTCGCGTCTAAGTAAGCTACTTGTACCTTAAGAGTGTAAAAGCAATGAAGACACGGAGCTACCATCATCTGAGTGTCTTCATTATCATTAAGTTAGTTTTTACGCCCTTTGCTTTTCCCGCAGGTGCATCCGCCGCTGTCGTGACGGTCGCAGGGCGCCTGCGATTTGCGCCGCAGAGCTTCGAGTTCATCCCAGGGTTGGAGATCCTGATTGTCAAAGATCTCTGTAAAGCGTTTCCCTTCCTCGTTCTCGAGCAGCACAATTACTTTGCTGTTCATCGGGAGCACATCCACCACCTTGCCTTCTCCACGGGGCGTAATGACGCGCTTGTTCCGCTTGGGAAGGTGCTTGCGGGCTTCCACATACTGCTCATATTCGTAGATCAGGCAGCAGCGCAGGCGTCCACACATCCCTGTGATCTCGTTCGGCGTGAGCGAGATTCCCTGCTCTTTCGCCATCTTGATCGAGATGGGGGAGAAATCGGTGAGGAATTTAGAGCAGCAACGGGTTTCGAGCCCGCAGGCGCCCATGCCGCCGAGAATCTTCGCCACATCGCGCGGCCCGATCTGCCGCATCTCGATGTGGGTGTTCGGATACAGGTCATGCATGTCCTTTTTGAGGGACTTGAGATCGACCTTTTCCTCCCCTTCGGTGCTGAAGAGGAACGTCAGGCGCGAGCCATCGTAGTTGTATTCTGCCGCCACGATCTTCACCTCTTTAAGCCCAAGCTCGGAGGCGCGGGCGCGGCAGTTGATCATGGCTTCAGTCTGCCTGGACTGCCAGGATTGAAGAAGGAGCAGGTCGCGCGGGGTGGCACGCCGTTCGACGGTTCTCCAGCCGCCATCCGGCTTCGGAGGAACTTCCTTGACGAGCTGGACGACCTCGCCCAGATGCCGACCGCGTGAGGTATCTACAATGACGTGCTCGCCAATTCCCACGTCGGGGACGGCGGAGGTATCAAAATGGTAAATTTTGCCAACTTTGGCGAAACGTACACCGATAATGTTTGGTTGCATGGGATTAATTATACCGTATTGGGGGTCGTGCTCATGCCGCCGTCCACTGCTGCGCAGCCTTTCAGGGCGGCGATAACCAGTTAAACCAGCGCCGACGCCAACGGCGCTGGGATCGCTGCTTCGAACAGATTGAATCACTCTTATAATTATTTTTGGCGGATTTTCCTATACACTTGGGTTTCAGATTACTTGAACGACTTGCCAGGAGAGTTATGAGCGACCGCAGACAAGAAACACGCAAACGATTTACGGCATTTACGCCGGTGTATGACCTGTACCCCAGGACTTTGTTAGGCTATCTCGGGGACCTTAACATGCGCGGCGCACTGATCGTCGGCAAAAATCTAACCACGATCAACAAAGAGACGGTACTGGAAATCATCTTCCCCGGGGAGCTCGCGGACATTACTCTCGTCCCCGTTACCATTCCTGCGAGGATTGCCTGGTGCCGGATCGACGAGCAATCGCAAACGTACAGTATTGGGGTCGAATTTACCGAGTTGACGCCTTTGCATGAAGATCTCTTCCAGCAGATTTTGGAACGATATCACTTCCGCTACAATCTTTCGGACGCTGACTTTGACCAACCTCGTTAGAAGGATATTCACCTTCTGAAGTTATACAGCTCCACTCGGCAATTAAGTAATCAGATGATCGGGCAAATGGTCAGTACGGTTGAGATAGGCAATGGAGAGATCATTGTTAAAAATATCGAACCGGCTGATCGAACAGTTGTTGAGTGCGAACCAGGATCTCAGTCCATGAGCTGCCTGCCGCCAGGGGAGCTTTAGCATCGCGCACATCAGCCGCATAAAAAAGCCGCCGTGACTGACGAACGCGACCCGGTGCTCGGGCCGTCCCTTCTGATCTTTGTGGCGTGCCAGAAGCTCTGCAAAGACCTGGTCCGCTCGCGGCTGGCGTTCTTCTTCTGCCTCATAGGGGCGATTCCACCAGCCGGTTTCGTCCAGGTCATCGGGAAGAGTGATGGTGCGGAAGTTCTGCATGAAAAAGGAACGCGGCCTCCCGGGCAAATTTTCTGCCTTTGCTAGATCGCTGCGGCCATAAATGCCTCCTTCTTCATGAATCTCTTTCCAGGCGATCAGGGGGATGTCCAGCGCCTCGGCAATGGGCGCAGCAGTAAATGCCGCCCGTTCCATTAGACTGGTGTAGATATGCGTCAGACCAAACCCATATCGATTTTGAAGATTCCATTCTTTAGTATTATTAATTGTTTGATTCTTCTTCAAAAATTCTGACAGGAGCCGGGCTTGCTCGTATCCATATTCCGTGAGAGAGGGATCCGGATTTTCCTGGTATTCCGGATTATCCCAGTTTGCATTATTTACAGATTGTCCGTGCCGGATGAAATACAGTTCCATAATGATTAGTAGATACCTCTTTTTATAGTTTGTGCTCATTATAGTCTGAAGAGCAGAGCGATCTCCTGGCGGATATGTCCACTGGACTCAGAAACGTTATGAGTCAAAATGATATAATAAATCCTGATTATTTTGCCCATTTCCATTCGATCAATTGCATAGATTTTGTTGGGAAGGAGGTTACCGTAACAGGACTCTGATTTCCACATAGTGACACGCTGGGGCTCTTTTGTCTTACATTGGAAAGGATAAGGAGAATGAAACCGAAACGATCTATGCTATTTCGCGCCGAAGCGCTGCTGCTTGCCCTGATATTGTTATCTGCTTGTGGGGCACCCGCGCCGGCAACTGAGCTGCCACCTGCAGAGCAAACAGGCTCATTGACCGTGCTCGAGTGGGCAGGCTATGATGCGGAAGACTTCTGGGTGGACTTCAAGAATACATACCCCAAAGTAACTGTCAATTTTGAAATTGCTTCGTCCGATGCCGATGTATATGGCAAGATGAAGGCAGGTAACCAGTCCGACATCTTCCATATCTATACGGGCTGGCTGCAATTTTACGTGGATGAGGGGCTTGTAGAAGAAATCGATACCAGCAAACTCAGCAACTGGGACAAGGTGCCGGATAACTTTAAAAAGATCGGTCAGATCGATGGCAAGCAGTACTTCATCCCCTGGGATTGGGGCTTTACATCCATTCTGTATCGCACCGACAAAGTACCCGAAGGAGTTGATTCGTGGGCAGCGCTAACGGACCCCCAATTTGCAGGGCACGTGTCTATGTGGGATGACGGTCCCGGCGCGGTCACGATTTCCTCCTATATTCATGGTTACGATGAAACGGCAATCACGAATGAGCAACTGGCTGCCATCAAAGATGAATGGATTGCGCAACGCGACCTGAACCTATTTTACTGGGCGGGCGAACCGGAGTTGGTCGAGGGCATGAAATCTGGCGATGTGTGGGTGGCGTATGCCTGGCAGGGTGCTTATGCATTGTTACTGGGAGAAGGCGTTCCCGTCGCCTATGCTAACCCAGAGGAAGGACGCAACTCGTGGGTGGGGGTGTACGGCATCCGCAAAGGAACTGAAAATTATGACCTGGCACTTAAGTTTCTCGATGCCAAACTGGGCGAAGCCACTGGTAATAATGTGGTCAATCTTTTCTATTACGGGCATGCGAATCAGGATGTAATGAATGGCATCACAGATGAAACCTTGAAGCAAGCTTTTTCAGTAGACAATCCCGAGATTCTCAACCAGACCAACTTTACGCCGAATCTAACCGCCGAACAGCGCGACGCCTGGACAGCCATGTGGGCTGAGGTAAAAGCCGCGCCGTGACAGCCCCAACCCCCTCCCCAGCCCTTCCCTTTTTTTCGAGAAAAAAGGGGGAGGGTGACCGAAGGTCGGGTGGGGGTTGGGATCGCCGCGCCACCTTCTGGTTGATCTATCTGCCGCCTTTATTCTGGCTGATCGTATTCCTGGTCCTGCCGGTGCTGTTCATGGCGTTATTTAGTTTTCGCCCGGACATGCGCGGGAATCTGTTCCAAAGCTGGACGCCTACATTTGATCAATACATCAATGTCGCCAGCACAGGCAGTTATTGGAGGTTACTGGGGATTTCTGCTCTGACAGCATTCGCAATCGGGTTGAGCGCGGTCGTGTTCGCGTACCCTCTTGCATACTTTTTAGTTTTTCATGCCGGAACTCGGACTGCCTTTTACCTCGTGCTGCTTCTGATTCCCTTCTGGACGAGCTATCTCCTGCGGATCATGGCATGGAAAATCCTGCTGGGCACAGAGGGAGTGATTAATTCCTTTTTGATCTACGTGGGTCTTATCCAGGATCCACTCCCTGCCCTGTTGTACAACCGCACTGCCGTCATCCTGACCCTCATTTATGTCTGGATTCCGTTCGCGGCGCTTCCCATTTTCGCCGCCCTGCAGCGGATTGACCCTGCCCTTTTTGAGGCGGCAGCAGACCTTGGGGCGCGTCCCTTTCATCAGTTTGTGCGTGTCACTCTACCGATGAGCGCGCCAGGCGTACTGGCGGCGTTTTTTATGGTTTTCATCCCCACTGTTGGTGAATATGTGACTCCCTTGCTTGTGGGAGGCAGCCGGGGATTTCTATATGGCAATATCATCCAGGACTTTTTCACCAAGGCAGCAAACTGGCCGCTTGGCTCTGCCCTCTCGATGATCATGCTGGCAGCCACTTTGATTCTGGTCTTGCTGGCAGCGCGTCTCATTAACTGGAGACAGCTCTTCGAATGAATCAACGCCGCGGCTCTGTGATGCTTGGCACGTATTACTTTGGGCTGATTCTGTTGTTATACCTGCCGATTGCCCTGTTATTTTTGTTTTCTGTAAACTCAAGTGCTTCGCTGTCATTTCCAATCCGCCAGTTAACGCTAAATTGGTATCAGCAGCTTTTTGATGCGGATGCTGTTTTACGTTCGGCGCGAAACAGCTTGGTGGTTGCCCTCGGGAGCAGCCTCGCTGCGACGGTGCTTGGGACGATGGTGTCCATTCTCATGCTCCGCTACAAATTCCGGGGACAGAGCGTTCTGGTCGGTTTGGCGGTCCTGCCGTTGATTGTCCCCTATGTGGTGCTCGGTGTCGCGTTGCTGATCCTGTTTTCTGCGCTTCAGATTGATCGTTCGCTTTGGACGGTGGGCATCGCGCATACAGTGGTGGCTTTGCCTTATACATTGTTGATTATTGCCTCACGCCTGGCGGGGTTCGACGCCAGCATCGAAGAAGCCGCTATGGATCTGGGTGCTGATTATCCCACCACGCTACGGCGCGTCGTCCTGCCGTTGATATTTCCCGCTATGGTCTCTGCATGGCTAACTGCGTTCACCGTTTCCTTCGACGAATTTGCGCTGGCACTCTTTCTTTCCGGAACACAACCTACCTTCCCCGTGTACCTGTTCAGTCAATTACGGTTCGCAAATCGTCTGCCGATTATGATCGCCCTCGCAGTATTACTGATGATAGGCACACTAATAGTGGTGTTTATTGCGGAACGGTTCCGCCGCAGGGAAGCATAAACTCACTGACCGATATATTTTGAGAAATAAAAAGTGTGGACAAGAAACTAACGCTTCTCACGTGGCCAGACTATATCAGCTCCCAGACCCTTCAACAGTTTGAAGCCGAGTTTGGCGTCCCTGTAGAATTGGCTATTGTTCCAAGCGCGGTGGAATTAGTGGAACAGATGCAAACTCCCGTCCCTGACGTGGATGTGCTCGTGCCTCCAGATTATGCTGTGCGCAAGCTTGGTGCACAGGGACGTCTCTTGAATCTCGATCATACGCTGTTACCGAATCTTGAACATCTCGAAGCGCGTTTCTTTCAGAGCCGGGCACATGACCCTGAAACCCATGTCAGCGTAATCAAAGATTGGGGGACAACGGGTTTCATGTATCGCACAGATATGATCTACGAAACTCCAGAATCCTGGGCTGATTTTTGGAGACTCGCAGAAAAGCTCAGCGGTCGTGTGACGGTCCTTGACTCGCCAGGAGAGGTGATTGGCGCGGCGTTGAAAATGCGCGGTCAATCGTATAACGCCTCATCGCCGGACGCGTTAGCTTCTGCGCGTGATGACTTGTCACAGTTGAAGCCTCATTTGCTTGCCTTTGAGACAAACTATAAGCCGCTGCTTGTCTCGGGTAAGGCAGATCTATCCCTGGGCTGGAACGGTGATGTCGCCGCCCTGATTGCACAGGGGATACCTATTCGATACGTCCTGCCGAGCGAGGGATCACAAATCTGGGAAGACGACTGGGCAATTGCTGCCGATGCGCCACACCCAGATATCGCCCATACATTTATCAATTTTGTTCTGCGTCCTGAGATTGCAGCGCAAGAAGCACATTACACGCGTTACGCAACGGGCAATCACTCTGGGAAAGCATTGCTCGACGAAGAGATGCGCGACGATCCCTCTACCTACCCACCACCAGAGTTGCTGGCGAAGCTGGAATATGGCATGCCGTTCGAGGCTGATGGACAGAGGAGGCGCGAGCAGTTGTGGAGTGAAGTGAGAGGCTAGAATTTAGCTTTTTCCTTCGGTGATTTACTTCAGAGCCAGAGCGAGTTCTCAAACTGCCGAGAATTCTTCCACTTAAGCAGCAGGGGACCGATGAGTGGGATACCAAAAACCCAGGGAGTGGTAATAACCGTCATAATCGTCCAGAAATTCCAATACTGTTCCAGCGCCAGACGATCAAGTACATCACGATGCTTAGCTCCGCTGTGATGCTGAACAGGAAGGTACGCCAA
>JAICRQ010000527.1 GCA_025966435.1 Anaerolineales bacterium
AGTTCCGCGGCTTCACTCAAGCTGATCGCAAATTGTAAATTGCCGATTCTTCTGGCTGGCGGAGGATAACCGATGAAATACACGATAACTGGTTTGCCCGTACGCTGTGCAGCAGAAATAAGACCCGTAGCTACATCTGGCGATGGAGGCTTTGAGACCAGGACAATGACCTTTGTTTCTTCATCTCGCGCTAACAGATCCAGTGCCTGATGCGCCGTGATCGCGCCAACTTCAGACTTAAGGTCACGCCCACCGGTGCCGATGGCATGAGAAATACCTCCGCCGAGGTTGTGAACATGAACGGTCACAGCCTGGGTGCCCGTCCCGGAAGCGCCGACCACACCGATCGGTCCACGGCGGACGCGGTTGGCAAACCCCAGGCCAATTCCGTTGATAATCGCCGTCCCGCAATCGGGTCCCATCACTAGCAGTCCCTTTTCGCGCGCGGTCTGCTTCAGAGCAATTTCGTCCTCAAGGGAGACGTTGTCACTGTAGAGGAAAACGTGTTTGCCAAGATCAAGGGCTTCACGCGCGACGGCTGCTGCGTAGCGACCCGACACAGAGACCAGCACCCAATTCGCCTCCGGCAATTGTTTTACAGCGCTGCTTAAGCTGCGCGGACGGAAATCCTGTGAGACCGATGAACGCTTCTTCGCAAGGAGTGAATCCACCTGATTAATCGCATCACTGGCGGATGAGTCATCTTCCGCCTTGACGACGATCAGCAAATCATCGGAGCTGGCGGTGATGGCTTTAGGCAGCAGGTTGTTCGCTGCCAGCAAATCGCAGTTTGCGGGAGTCGCCATGACGACACCCGCGTCCAGGATGCCGGGCAGACCGACCAACCCGCGCTGGAGCTGCATCAGCACTACCGAGTCATAATAAGCGCCACGGCGGATGTCATATTTTGTGATGGTCATAGGGTTACCAGGGCTTTTTCCAAATCTCTTGCCCAGAACAATAAGGATTCATCCTTGTACCAGTTTCCCACAACTTGCAGACCCAGCGGCAAGCCATCCTGGCTTTTCCCGGCGGGAAGGTTGATCGCTGGCAAACCTGCCTGCGTCCACGGAAGGTTCATGATCGGGTCCCCGGTGCTGTCCAATCCCTTTGGCGCGGGACCAATCGTCGAAGGTGCAATCCAGAGATCAATGTTGTGATCGAGGAATGTCCTGCGGATATCCGCGCGGAAGCTGTCGCGTGCGGCGAGCGCACTTTGTAACTGATTGTGAGTCACGGATTGCCCGCGCCGAATCAATTCTGTGAATTTGGTGGAATACAGACCTTCATGCTCACGAAACCAGTCCGCATGGACTGCGGCTGCCTCTGCAGAGAGGATCACGTCGTGGCGGGCGCGGATCTCTTCGAAATCAGGCATGGCTTGAATTCGCTGTAGTTCATACCCGGCTTCCTCTAACAGCTTATACACGCGTTCAAAGTGAGCCAGACTCTCCTGAGAAACGCGTTGCAGGTAAGGACCTTCGGGAATCCCGAGCCGCGGTTTTTTTAACGGTTCCGTTAGTTCGTCCCAGTCGGCATACAGCACGCGTGCGGCGTTCGTCGCACTCTCTACATCCGGAACAAAGAATCCGACGTGATCGAGCGATGGCGAGAGCGGGATGACACCCGCACGCGATATCCGATCATAGGTCGGCTTTACTCCAACAACCCCGCAAAAGGAGGCGGGACGGATGATTGAACCGATAGTCTGAGTCCCTAAGGCAATATGGCAAAACCCTGCGGCGACCGCAGCCGCCGAGCCGCTGCTCGAACCGCCTGGAGTATGCTCAGGATTGTGAGGGTTGCGTGTGGCACCCGGGGAAAAATAGGCAAACTCGGTTGTCACGGTTTTTCCAAAAAATAACGCGCCCGCTTCCAGTAACCGGGATACGCTTTTTGCTTCCATCCCCTGCAGAACCTCTGCGGGCAAGCGACTGCCTGCCTGTGTCATGAATCCCTCGACATGGAAAATATCCTTTACGCCCAATAGAGCACCAAACATCAAAGGACGCCGAATCAGATCGGGATAGGCAAGTATGGCAGCCTCTGCTTCATCATACAGACGATCAAAACGCTGCTCATCTGGAAGGAACGCAAGGATGGACGGTTCCTGCTGCGTAAAGCGTGCCTCTATTTGTGCCAGGAAATCGGGGAGCAGTAAATGCCCGGTGCGCAACTCTTCAATCAAATCTCGACTGATCATTTTTTAAGTCTCTAACTTTCCACTTACTTCATCTTTGCGGCTGCCAGCTTGACCGCGTCGACGATATGTTGATAGCCTGTGCAGCGGCAAAGATTGCCCGACAGTGCATGGCGGATCTCGTCCTCCGTTGGGTCCGGGTTTTGCTTTAAGAATGGAACGAGTGTCATCAAAATACCCGGCGTGCAATAGCCGCACTGCAAACCATGCGCTTCCCAGAATGACTGCTGAATCGGATGAAGATTGTCATCGCTATCAGCCAGACCTTCGACCGTAGTGATTTGATGCCCATCCGCCTGGATGGCGAACATCAGGCACGAGCGCGCCGACTCGCCGTCGAACAGAATCGTGCAGGCGCCGCAGACGCCGTGCTCGCAACCGACGTGTGTGCCCGTCAGCCCCAATTCGTGGCGCAGAAAGTCACTAAGCAGCATGCGCGGTTCCACCTGGCGCTGATACACTTTCTCATTTACTGTGACGGTGACAGGGACTGTCTGCATCATCGTTCCTCTGCGGCACGCTCTACTGCGATCTTCAACGCCTTCTTCGTCAATACCTTCGCTAAATGACGCTGGTACTCCACCGAAGCATGGATGTTCCCAAACGGATTGATTTCCGTTCCGCTGGCTAGTTCTGACGCTGAGTCAATTAACTCCTC
>JAICRQ010000392.1 GCA_025966435.1 Anaerolineales bacterium
ATATTGCCAGGCTTGACATCGCGGTGGACCACACCGCTTTCATGCGCATACTGGAGGGCATTGGCCACACCGGTCAATAATCGGCTGGCGAGGCGGAGTTCCAGCCGGCGGTTTATCCCATGTAATACAGACAGGTATCTGGATAGCGATGGACCCCGTATATATTCCATGACAATGTATGGCTGTCCGTCGATCGTGTCGAAGTCGTACACCTGGACGATGTTAGGATGGCGCAGTTTGGCGACCGCGCGCGCCTCCAGCTCGAAGCGCTCCAGGGCGCGCGGCTCATCCTCAAACGCATTGCGCAGAATCTTGACAGCTACGTCACGCTGCAGCGTTGTATGGGTACCCAGATAGACTTCTGCCATGCCCCCGCGCGCTACCAGAGATTCGACTCGCACCCTGCCCAGCGTTCTTCCGATCCAATCAGCCATACTATGATTTTACGCCTTTGAGAAAGAAGAAAAATAATGAATTCATACGAAACGTTTCAATCAATAATATGGTGAATTGTGCCTTAAAATCTGTTCATCCGCCAGTGGGCAGTAGGGAGATTCCTATCATCCCGGCTGTTAATCCGGACAATGGACAAACCAGATAGAATCTCCCCCTGGAATACACCCAATCCAGCATAAGGAAACATCATGCCGTTGACCTCCCGCGAACGAGTACAAGCTGTCCTGAACCACGAAATCCCGGATCGCGTCCCGATCGTCTTGGGCGCCAGTAATGCCACCGGGATCAGCACACCCGCCTACCGGAAACTGAAAGAATATCTGGGCGTCGAGGCGGAGGACAGATATTTATATGACTGGCCCGAACTTGGCACCTCCGCGTTGGATGAAGCCGTCCTCGAGCGCCTCCACAGCGACGTGCGCGGTGTCCACGACCGCGAACCGGCTCACATCCGGGAAAAGAATCGGACGCGGGAGCCGGGCTCGCCCTATTTCAACTCGTGGGGAGTCGGGTCGGTAGAAGGCGACCCCGGGACGTGGTTTCCTGCCATCCACCCGCTCGCCGTCACGCATTCGATCGAAGACATTGAATCCTATCCCTGGCCTGACATGAACGACCCGACCCGCGTTACCCACGTAAAAGCCGAGGCGCAGAAATTAGCCGACGAAAACAAATACGCTATTCTCGCGACGCCCTGGCTTGCCTTCCCTCTCGAGCGCGCCTATGCCATGCAGCGCATGGACAGGTTTATGCTCAACATCGGTAAACATCCTGACTTCACGCGTGCCCTGCTGACGAAAATCGCTGACCTGTGTAAAACTCTCATGGGACACTTCCTGCGCGAGATCGGCGATAACATCGACATGATCAAGATCGGCGATGACCTGGGAATGCAGAACAGCCTGTTAATGTCGCCGAAGATGTATCGCGAGATCGTCAAACCGATCCATGCCGATTACATTTCGTTCATTAAATCACATACCAAAGCGAAGGTGTTTTTTCATACGGATGGTGACGTCTTCCCGCTCATCCCGGATTTCATCGAAATGGGCGTAGATATTCTTAACCCGATTCAAACTTCCGCGGGCAAGATGTCCCATTTAGAGGAACTCAAGAAACAGTTTGGGAAACACCTAGTCTTCTGCGGCGCGATTGACACCCATCGTATCTTACCGTTCGGCACGTCTGATGAAGTGCGCGCAGAGGTGAAACGCATCATTGAGATCCTTGGTCAGGACGGGGGATACATGCTCTCCTCGGTCCATACGATTCTTCCCGATGTGCCGCCGGAAAACATTCTTGCGATGGTGGATGCCGCGGTGGAGTTTGGTAACTATAGATAGAGCCTTGGTTCTTACTTTCCCACGCAAACTATAAGGGCGACCTGACAACAGGTCGCCCTTAGCTTTTATTTCCCTAGCCGTGCTCGTTCTTCTTCGATGACACTTTCTTCCAACTTCTTGAACAAGGGAGCCGGCTGTCTCATCTGCTTGTTCGGCTCTAGTTGACTGGGCTTCCAGTAGGTCGGACTGTCAATCCGGCTTACATCCCGGTAACGGATTACATTGTGAACCCCGAGCGAATCTTCGACCGCTTCAATGTATTGTTCGCCAAAGAGAGTTGTGTCATATCCCAGGAAACGATGTAGCTTCTCTGATGTAAACGGCAGGAACGGCGCAAAGATCACTTTGAGCGAATCGATCGCGCGTAATGCAGTGTAGATCGTCTTGGCGGCTTCGGCTTTATCTTTTTTGACCTCGGACCAGGGGGATGTCTGATCGAGGTATTGATTAACGGCTGTCGCCAGTTTCATTGCCTCGCCAATTGCAGCACGCAGGCGAACGGCTTCCAATTCCTTGCCAACAGATTCGAAGCCAGCCTCTACTGTGTTCAGCAGATTCTGATCGATGGGGCGGAGATCCCCGGGGTCAGGTACATGCCCTTCCCAATGCTTGTAGGCAAAGGACAGCACTCGGTTCACGAGATTGCCCCACGTTGCCACCAGTTCATTATTGTTGCGCGCGACGAAATCTGCCCAGTCCCAGTCGCTGTCTTTAAGCTCGGGCATGTTGACCGTCAGATAGTAACGCAGGGCATCCGGGTCATAACGCGTCAACGCGTCGCGCCCCCAGACGGCCCAGTTGCGCGAGCCGCTGATCTTCTGCCCTTCCAGGTTCATGAATTGGTTGGCGGGCACATCATAGGGGAGCGTGAGCGGCTTACCCCCCTCCTGTCCCCCCTGCAGGGGGGATGTAGGGGGGTCAAAGATCTTCAGGAACTCCACCCCTGCGCCCATCAGTTCGGCGGGCCACAAGGAGGTGTGGAAGAAGATATTGTCCTTGCCGATGAAGTGGAACTGCTTCGCCTCGGGGTTGACCCACCACTCGCGCCAGGCATCCGTCTGCCCGGAGATCAGGCTCCACTCGATCGGCGCGGAAAGATACCCGATGACCGCCTCGAACCAGACGTAAATGCGTTTGCCAGACTCGGTCCAGCCTTCGATGGGGATCGGAACGCCCCAGTCCAGGTCGCGCGTGATCGGTCGCGGCTTAAGTCCTTCTGCCTCGATCTTGCCCAGCGACTCGCCGATGACCGGTTCGCGCATATGTTCGGCGCGTTTTTGCAGGAACTTCTTGACGTCCGGCTCGAGCTTCGAGAGATTAAGATAGAAATGTTCCGTCTCGCGCAGCTCCAGCGCACCGCCTTCCTTCGAACGCGGGTTAATCAGCTTCTCCGGCTCGAGCACGTTGCCGCAGTTGTCGCACTGATCGGAACGCGCGCCCTCGAAACCGCAGATATAACACGTCCCTTCGACGTAACGGTCTGGCAGGAATCGTTTTGACGAGGGTGAATACCATTGCAGGGACTTCTGTGTGAACAGGAATCCATTCTCCTTCAGTGCCAGGAACATAGCCTGCGACACTTTGAAATGGTTCTCCGTATGGGTGGTCGTAAACAGGTCATATGTGATTCCCCAACCCTTAAACAGCTCGAGGAAGCCATCATGATATTGCTTGTACACTTCCTCGACGGGTCTTCCTTCTCTATCCGCCGCCAAAGTGACGGGCGTCCCGTGCGAATCGGTACCGCTGATCATCAGTACGTTGTTTCCTTTGAGCCGATGGTAGCGCGCGACAATGTCCCCCGGCAAGTGTGAACCGGTAATGTTGCCAACATGGATCTCGGCGTTGGCGTAGGGCCAGGCAATGGCAATTAAGATGTTTTCAGACATGATCGAACTCCATTATTCGTAATTCGATATTCGGTTCTTTCGAGTCTTGAATATCGAGTATCTCTCATACAAACAAAAAAGCTGCCCACATGACTGGGACAGCCTCTCGACTTTATCAAGCGAATAGAACACTGCTTCCCAGGCGCGCTATAAGATCTCCATAGGCATGGACATGGTTTTTGTCACCACTGGGAGAGCAGATCGTATACTCATAGCGCCAAGTTTACTATGCACTCTGTCATGTGGCAAGGAT
>JAICRQ010000635.1 GCA_025966435.1 Anaerolineales bacterium
CCAAGATTGGTGACAGTTTGAAAGTTATTTGGTCCCACCAGTGCCACGGGTAATGTCTCGCGCAGTTCAAGCCATGGCACCGGCAGCCAGCCTTTATTCTGTATGCGGAGCTGGACTTTAACCTGCTCGTCGAGAAAGGCATGTCTGCTAAAGCGACGTTCCGTTTCCACCTGCGTCAATGCTTTTCGCCCCCACCATATTCCAGCCGCGAGGGCACCCACAACCAGATAGATCAAGGTCAAGGCAAAATCGCCTCTCGTAAAGGCAGCAATGACCAACAGAACGATGAGCAGCGGTAAAAACGTGCCAGCCATGATGAGCAGTCCTTACTCCTGAGGGGTCACACTGCCTAGCTCGAGAGGTGTGTTTTCCAATATATCTTCCAGAATCGTTCGCGCTGTGCGCCCGCGCAGTTCAGCTTCCGGCTTTAAGATGAGGCGGTGGGCAAGTGTCAGCGGCACGAGAGTCTTGATATCCTCCGGGAGGACGTACTCCCGCCCGCGAATGGCGGCGTACGCCTGTGCTCCTTTCAACAGCGCCAGGCTGCCGCGCGGACTGACTCCGAGCGATAGATCCGGATGCTTGCGCGTGGCTTCCGCCAGATCAACAATATAGTCCTGCAACGTCGTATCGACGTTTACATCCCACACTCGTCTTTGCAGCGCGGATAAATCCTGTCCATCGACAACTTTTCCGATCTTTGTGATGGGATGCTCTCGCCACAAATTGGTGAGAATCTGCCGCTCGTCTGCCCGCGACGGATACCCGACCGAAAGCCGCATCAGGAACCGGTCCAGCTGCGCCTCCGGGAGTGGAAACGTACCCTCATACTCAATCGGATTTTGCGTCGCCAGCACCAAAAATGGACGCGGCAGATCGCGCGTTACACCATCTACCGTCACCTGCTGTTCCTGCATCGCTTCCAGCAATGCCGCCTGCGTGCGCGGCGTGGCGCGATTGATCTCATCTGCCAAAAGGATGTTGACGAAAATCGGACCGGGCTTGAATTCAAACTCACCGTTTTTCTGGTTGAAAATGGATACGCCGGTAATATCGTTTGGCAGCAGATCCGGCGTACACTGGATGCGCTTGAAGCTTATACCGAGGCTCGCAGCAATCGAGCGCGCCAGCATTGTCTTGCCCGAACCGGGCACATCCTCCAGGAGTACATGTCCTTCGCACAGCAGCGCCACCATAATGAACTCAATCACCGAACGCTTACCGACGATGACTTGCTCTACATTATCGATTAATGGCCCAACAAACTTCTGAACATCCTGCATACATCACATCCTTGAACCAGAGAAATCTCCCTGTCATTATATACGTATCTGGCATAAAGTATCTGGTATCATCACCCGCTAACCTTATGAAACATTACGGCTTTAATTTCCAATGGATGTGCTCGTGGAGCCCGGATCAAAGACCGGAACCAGCGGATGAAAAGGCTCTGGATTTTCTGGCAGCATTAGGATTCAACTTTGTTCGCATTCCCGTTGACTACCGC
>JAICRQ010000028.1 GCA_025966435.1 Anaerolineales bacterium
CACCAGTCCGCTGCACGCATTGTTAGCCCACTTTTGGATTTATTGAACTGCCACTGGGTCGAAGCTCCTATATTACCTTGAGAAGGGAATTGCGTAACTTCTACCCTTCTGGTTAGACAGGCTGGACCTGCTTGCTGTTAATAAGTGAACATGCGATCATGTTCTAAGGACAAGCGAACTAGAACGTTTGGCATGGCAAACTCTGCGGGTTTACCGTTTATATCAGAGTCAGTGACTCCGCGTCCTTTGCTTGACATTCCCGAGAGATAAAATTTCCCCCCGCCTGCCACGATGGCATCGTAATGTTCGCGCAGTTTGCCTGTTCCAAGCCCAACCAGATTATCAAGCACGGCCTCACGGATTAGTTGAACTGCATCCCCTGCTAGAAAGAGTGAAACAGTGTGCCCTTCATCAATGGCGCTTTTGGCAACTAAAAACGCCAAAGCCGCGCGTGAAGGGTTTTCTGGACCAACAGTTACGTGCACCAAAATTTTTGCCATTGTTATCTCCTCAAAAATAGGATTAGCAAATTCCATCTCTTACGGAAGAGCGGGCTAACGGCAAGCGTTAGCCGCTTGGGGTGGGAGTGGAGATTCTCCGCCGAGACGGGAAAAGCTCAAAAAACGCGGCGCGTACCCCAAGTCGGATGCACGCTGTGTTGGGCAGCTTCTGTCCGTTGTACTTTCAATGCCAATCTCGTCGCTTCAATTGAATTTACCTAACGCTACGCAGAAGTAACGCGTTTTTTCTGCGTTATTATCATATAGTTATAATTTTGGCATCTACCATCTTTATTAGCTAAGGTGATGGAAGGAGCCGTTTAAGAATATACACAGGATCCGATACCCCAGCCATCGTATCACCCCATTGCCGCCATACTACAGAAACAAGTTCCCAGCCCTCTTTACCCAATTCATTAAGAGCTTGGGTCATCCACCAACTACGTTGTTTCCAATTAGGTATTTCTTTTCCATCAACATACTTTACAACGTGGATTCCATGTTGTTGGTGAGGGTACGCAGCCGTCAAGAATTTATATTCCCATTGTTGCATGATGTTTTCTCCTTCTAGGTTGCTGGTCTGACCTCAATTCAATCTTTACTGCAAAGTTCCTCGGAGTATTGAGAGCTTATGCTGCCCAACGGCTCGCGTTACCGGAGGCTGGGGAGAAACGGATCCGGAAACGGAAAACTGCTATAGCTCGGAACAAGCCCTAAAAAACGCGTAGAGTCCCAGCCGTCCGGTGCACGCTGTGTTAGGCGGCACGCCTCTTTGAGCCATAATATTCTAGCATTCCCAGCAACATAAAGGCGCGTGTCATAAACGCGAAAAACACACAATATGCTATTATTATCCGGACGATTTGGGGCGGATTTCCAGCCCATTCCTGTTTCCGCATTATACCAACCCCGTCGGCAAAGGAGTTTGTCAACCAGGGACCCTCTGCCAACGATGGGGACACACTAATTCCTGGACACCGAATATTACCTTCCGCAAGATTGGCCAACTTTGTTTCCCACTATTGATCTCTAATTGATAAAGATATAAAATACACAAATCGTATCTGCTTTGATGAGCAGACGATCATCCATTAATTGAATAACCCTAAATACAGGGAAAAACACACTTAATAGCCACACGGCCCAAGATATGGCGGTAAAAATCGCCCAAGAATCGTTCTTATCCATGAGACGATTCGTAATCGACCGGTCATCGGTTCAAATCCGATCTGTGGCTCCAAGTTGAAACGATACAGGTTGGAAGGTTTTAGACTTTCCAACCTGTATCGTTTAATTTCCAAGAGAAGGTACAAACGGTATTGTCAAAAAACTCGAACGGCTGTATAGTATTCGCCCGGCAAGGGGTCCGGGGTATGCAGGATTTTATCAGCCACAAGCTTCATCAACGTTGATTAACGAAAGGAACATCATGGAAGACCTGTCTCTCGCAAGTTTATTTGACGGATTCAGCCATCACCACAATGGGTTCAAGTTGTTCCGTTATTTTACGATTTGTTTCGGTTCTCTACCTTCTTCGGTACGAGCCGTTCTGCCGGTGGAGGGATCGAAAGAAGTGATCGATTCGATCGTCGATCACATGGGTCTGAATCGTTTCTCGTTCATGCCCGTATTTAAGAATTGGCACACGGACGACTCAAAAGCTGCACAAACATCTGACGATTATGCATTTGAATATGTATTCAAGAGCGAGAATGGGCAAATGCTCATCCATTTTCTTTCGCAATATCAGTCGATCCAGATCCATTTCTTGTATAGCCTGGAAAATGCCGAATCAGAGAAGTGGATTTTGGAAACTAACCACAGCCTTCGCTCTACGTACGGATCGGAAAAATTACCAGGCTTCAAAGTGCTGGTTGCCACGGATAGCGGGTTCTACACCGACGACGTACATACCGTCGATTTTCGAGCGATTGATATCAATGAGTTTTACAACGATGACTTCGCAGCCGTAGACTCCGTTATTTCCGAGTCCATGACGAAGAACGAGGCGGGGATCGTTCTCCTTCACGGCGACCCGGGGACCGGAAAAACGACCTACATCAAACATCTGATTTCCAAGTTTCAAAACAAGGAATTTGTGTTTATTCAAAACGATTTCGTCAAGGACCTGCTCAAGCCCTCGTTTATTTCCTTCCTGCTGAACAACAAAAACGTGATCCTGATCATCGAAGATGCAGAGAAGGTTGTGATCACGCGGGAAAATGCTTCAGACGACTCGGTTGTTTCCACCCTGCTTCAATTGACAGACGGTCTCTTCAGCGATTTCCTCAACATCAAAGTTATCTGTACGTTTAACACGACCATCGACCGTCTGGACAAAGCTTTACTTCGCAAGGGGAGAATGATCGCCAAATACAAATTCTCTCCCCTGGCGCCGGAAAAGGCAGCCGCGCTGGCGCGAAAGTTAGGACATGAGAACATCACCGGCAGCCTGACGCTGGCGGACATCTTTGGATTGGACAAGCCCGGATTCAATCAAGCGACCCAGAAAACAATCGGTTTTTTTCCGCAGTAAGCTTTCTACCAGGAAAATTGTCTTCCGTCTACTTAATAACTTCCTTCAACGCGCCTTCAAAGATCTGCAAACCATCGTGGATCTGCTCGGAGGTGACGTTGAGAGGTGGAATCCAGCGCACGGTATTGTCGTACGTTCCGCAGGAGAGCAGGAGCAAACCGTTTTCTTCTGACCCGTGGATCACTTCTTTGGCGAGAGACTTGGCTTTGTCGGCTCTGCCATCCACGATAAATTCCGTGCCAACCATCAGCCCTTTGCCGCGCACGTCTCCGATCTGCGAATATTCTTCCTGGAGTTTTCGTAAACCGGTCATCAGTTGAACGCCCCGCTCCATGGCATTCTCCAGCATATTCTCTTCACGCAGCGCGCGAATCGTCGCCGCAGCCGCTGCGCAGGCGACCGCGTTGCCGCCATAGGTCCCGCCAATCGATCCGACATCGAGTTTCAGCATGATATCTGTCCGGCTGAACACACCCGAAAGCGGCATGCCCGAGGCAAGTCCCTTGGCGGCGGTAATGATATCGGGCACAATGCCGAAGTGCTCGAAGGCAAACCATTTGCCGGTGCGCCCAAATCCCGATTGGACCTCATCCAGAATCAACAGAATCCCATGCTTGTCGCAGATCTCGCGCAAGCCCTTCATGAAGGAAACGGGTGGGACAACGTACCCTCCCTCGCCCAAAACGGACTCTACCAAAATCGCGGCGGTCTCCTTCGGGGCGGTCTGAGAGGCGAGGAGATATTCGAGCTGCTCAAGTGCATATTCAGACGCTTCCGCCTCGGTCATCTTCAAGCGGAACGCGTAGGGGAACGGCGCAACAAACACACCCGACGGGAGTGGTCCAAAACCGGTTCGATACACCGTCTTGGAGGTCGTCAACGACATCGTGCCGACAGTCCGCCCGTGGAAGGAACCGCTGAATACAATAATGTTCTGCCTGCCAGTTGCGACGCGGGCGATCTTGACCGCATTCTCAATTGCCTCCGCACCCGAGTTCGCAAAGAAAAAGGAATCCATTGAAGGCGGCGCGATGGTGCGGAGTTCTTCGATGAGACGCAGCATCGGTTTGTGGATGACGAGATTCGCCTGGGCGTGGATGAACAGCCCTGCCTGTTCCCGAATCGCCTCGACGACTTTCGGGTGGCAATGCCCGGTGTTGGTCACGCCGATGCCACAGGTAAAGTCGAGCAGCTTACGCCCATCGTCGGTATAGATGTAGGAACCTTCGGCACGCTCAGCCACAAAGTTGAAGATGCGCGACCAGGCAGGAGACATATGGGGGAAGTTTTGTTCGTAGAGGGTGTTGGTTGCCATAGATTTCTCTCAGTAAAAATAAAACGGAGAGTAGAGACTGGAGACTTTTACTAATCTCCAGTCTCTACTCTCTCTTCTCTTACGCCTGCGCGATCATCACATGCTTGGTGATCTGGTAATCGCCGATGGCTTCCGCAGAGAGGTCCTTACCAAAGCCAGATTGCTTAAACCCGCCGTGCGGGGTTTCAGAGGCGAGCGGCAGGTGATCGTTGATCCAGACCGTGCCAAATTCAAGGTCGGCAGAGATGCGCATGGCGCGTCCGATATCCCTAGTAAAGACAGAGGCAGCCAGCCCGTATAACACGTCGTTGCCTTTGGTCAGTGCATCCTTCTCATCTTCAAATTCCTGAACAGTCACCACGGGTCCGAAGACCTCATTCTGCACGATTTCCCAGTCCTGCTGCACGTCCGCAATCACAGTTGGCTCGTAGTAGTAACCCTGGTCGAACGCGCTGGGGATACCTCCGCCGGTGAGCACCTTCGCGCCTTTTTCTTTCGCGCGCTCCACATACCCCGAAACGCGCTCACGCTGCACACGGGAGATCAATGGTCCCATCTGCACACCGTCGTCAAATGGTAAGCCGACTTTGATGTTCTTCATCGCTTCCACGACGGCTTCCTGCATTTCCTTTGCCCTTCCCTTTTCCACATACAGGCGGGTCGCAGCTGTACAGTCCTGGCCGGTATTCAAAGTTGCCGCCAGCGACGCTTTTGTAGCGACGAGTTCCGGATCTGCATCGTCGAAGACAATAATAGGAGCCTTCCCGCCCAGCTCCAGGTGGACGCGCTTTAGAGTATCCGCCGCGGTCTTCATGATTTTCTTCCCCGTCGCTGTGGAACCCGTCAGGCTCACCATCCGCACATCGGGGTGTTCAACGATTGCCTGACCTGCATCGTTACCACCAGAGATGACGTTCACCACCCCATCCGGAATTCCCGCTTCCTTGATGAGTTCCGCGAACATCAGGGTAGTAAGCGGCGTGCCAGGTGCAGGTTTCAGTATGACCGTACATCCCGCTGCTAAAGCGGGACCTAACTTCCAGGCTGCCATCATCAAGGGATAGTTCCAGGGCGCGATCTGCCCCACCACACCAACCGGCTCGCGGCGATAGATCGATGTATAACCCGTCATAAACTCCCCGGCGTGGGAACCGTGCGTATCGCGTGCGGCTCCCGCGAAAAAGCGCAGGTTATCCACCGCAAAAGGAATGTCGCCTCCCAAGCTGACGTATTGATAGGGCTTGCCCGTATTATCCGATTCCACCTTTGCAAGAGATTCCGCGTTGGCTTCCAACAGATCCGCCAGTTTCCAGATCAACTTGGAGCGGTCGCCGGGAGATTTCTTCGACCAGCGACCATCATAAAAGGCACGCTTCGCCGCCTGCACGGCACGATCTACGTCTGCGCGGCTGGCGTCAACCACCTCCGCGATTTCTTTTCCCGTTGTCGGATCTTCAATGGACATGACACTCCCACCCCGTGTATCTTCCCACTTGCCATCAATCCACAATTTGTAATTCATTCGCTCTCCTGTCGATGTGCTCATTCATCTATGAGTTCAATCGAATCGCGACCAGTTGAATATTGGTCATATCTTCCATCGCAAATTTGACACCTTCCCTGCCTAATCCGCTTTGTCGATTGCCACCATACGGCATATGGTCCGCACGGAAGTTGGGTGTGTCATTGATGATGACTCCCCCAAAGTTCAGCCGTTTAACCGCTTTGAATACGCGGTCGATATCTCTTGTGAACACACCGACTTGCAAACCAAACTTTGTATCGTTTGCCTGCTGGAGGGCAGACTCGAAATCGTCGCTGGAAATGATAGATGCGACCGGGGCAAAAACTTCTTCTGCAACAACCTTCATGTCATCCTGAACACTTGTCAATACGGTTGGATAATACACCGTGCCATTCCGTTTGCCGCCCGTCAACACCTTTGCACCTGCTGTCTGCGCTTCCTCGACCCAATCCTCGATTCGATCCACTTCCTTCGGGTCGATCATTGGTCCTACATCAACCCGTTCATCCAGCGGATCGCCCACTACCATCGCTTCGGTCGCTTTGACGAATTTCTCGGAGAACGGTTCATAGACCTGTTTCTCACTGTAGATACGCTGAACGGAGATACAGACCTGCCCCGAGTTATAGTACGCGCCTACAGCAGCCCGCTTGGCGACGAAGTCCAAGTCCGCGTCTGGCGCGATCACAACCGGAGATGTATTGCCAAGCTCGAGAGTTACTTTTTTGATTCCCGCTACCGACAAAATATGACGACCCACTTCGGGGCTGCCAGTGAACGTGATCTTATCCACACGCGGGTCGGTCACGAGCCACTCGCCGACGGTTCCCCCCGAGCCGACAATAAGATTGATCGCGCCAGCAGGCAGACCAGCCTCCATAAGGATCTGGCAAAGCTTTACCGCAGCGAGAGGAGTAGTCGTCGCTGGTTTCAGAACTAACGTATTCCCGGCGGCGAGTGCCGGAGCCACCTTGTGGGCAACCAGGTTAAGCGGAAAGTTAAACGGGCTGATCGCCGCGATGACACCCACAGGGCGCCGCGTCCAAAAGCCGAAATAACCTTCCCCTGCCGGAACAGCATCCAACGGGATGGTCTCTCCGTGCAGGCGCTTTGCTTCCTCAGAGGCAATCGTAAAGGTGCTGACCGCGCGGTCCACTTCTGCCCGCGCGAACTTGAGTGCTTTCCCGGCTTCGGCGGCAATCGTCTTTGCCAAATCATCGGCGCGTTCCTGAATCAATGTGGCAGTGCGAAATAAGATCTCTGCCCGTTTGTAGGCCGGCAGGTCTGCCATCACGTCTTCCGCGCGCTCAGCGGCGGCGATGGCTGTGTCCACGTCCTCTTTGCGAGCAGTGGGCACTGTGCCGATTGTTTCATCGCTGTATTTGTTTTTTACTTCCAGCGTAGATCCACCCTCTACCCATTGCCCATCAATCAAGAGTTTATATTCCACGCAATTTGCTCCTTAAAAGTTAGCAACCATTAACAAAGGAGTAGTCGGATTGGCAACACCGCACCTGTGGTTCGGTGCAGCTGTCCGACTTACTTTGCCAGGCTCAAATTTTACAATGCCCAGGCGATATCCAGGCGTTCCATCGTTTCGGTTGTTGGAACGCCGTTATTCGTCCAGCCTGCCAGCCGATAATATTCGTCGATCGCGGATTCGATCTCCTCGTGCGTCAGAGCAATTCCTGCCGTGGGACCAGCTCCCTGCAATTTCTTGAAAAATTTCTTTGGTAGCTTATCATCTTTGCGGTCCAGACCCTCGCGGGCATTAAACATGCGGAAGAGATTCAAACGGCGCTCGCCAACGGTCATGAGTTCTTCCACGGTAATGTCCCAACCGGTGACGGCTCGAATCATCTCAACAGTTTCCGCGGGACCGTAGAGCGTCCAGGCAGGACCAAAAACGAATTGGCAAAGCTCAGCGGAGTCCAACATCGAATAGAAAACCTCGGTGAGGTAAGCAAAGCGCACCTTCTCAGGCGTGAGGCTGTAGCCAGGCTGTGGCTCGCTCAGACCGATCAGCTTAAGGCGGTTGAGGTTGAGGTCGGCGACGCCTTCTTCATAATAGGGATCATGCTCGCTGGACTGATGATCCGCACCGAATGGGTTCACTGCGTAGATTAGCCCAAGGCTTCGTTTCGCCTGCGGCATGTGGGCGGGCGCTTCTGCCCCTTTAACCGTGATGAGAAAATCCTCGGAACCTTTCCCCCAGATCTTCGCGGCGCGCTCCGAACCCTGACCGAGCGTCCTTCCAAATTCTCCCTCGGCGTTAAGCATCATTTCCAGCGCCCGGATCATAGCATCCGCATCGCCGAATCTCAGTTCAAGCCCATGTGTCTGCTCTTTATTGATGACGCCCTTTTCGAAGCACTCCATCGCGAACGCAATCGTCGCGCCTGCAGCGATGGTATCGACAGAATACTCATTACACATCTGGTTGGCAAGCGAGATCGCCGCCAGGTCGCTGACGCCGCAATATGAACCAAAGGTGCCTAGTGTTTCGTACTCGGGTCCACCATATCTGGGCTCTGCACGATAGGCACCCTCTTTGATCTCCACGACGCGCTTGCAGCGCACCACGCAGGCGAAGCAGGTATCGCGCTCTTTGAGGATGGTCTCCACCATGCGCGCCCCGCTAATGTCTTCACAGGAATCGAACTGACCTTCGTTGTAGTTACGAGCGGGAAGGGAACCGATTGTATTTTGGAACAGCACAACTGTGGCAGTCCCTTCAGCTGCAAGACCGGGCATATCCGGGTTATCGGGCAAAATTTTGGGACCTGTTCTATTGAGGGCTATCAGGGCTTTTGGATCGGCAATGAGGGGTTTCTTTTTCCCTCGAACGACCACTGCTTTGAGATTTTTGGATGCCATCACAAGGCCCATGCCTGTCCGTCCATTGTGACGGTTGGACATGGATACCAGTGACGAGAATAGGACACCTTTTTCCGCCGCGGGTCCGTGCTGCAGAATCTCTGCTTTCGGATCTGCTTCCTGATGAATAATATCGTCCACTTCCCCCGTTTTTTTTCCCATCAAATGGGCAGCATCGCGTAATTCTGCGTGACCGTCAATGATTGCCAGATAAACCGGCGTGGGAGACTTACCCTTAATTACGATGCCATCAAACCCAGCAAACTTTAGCTCTGCCGGGAAGAAGCCACCACTCTGCGAGTCGCCAATACCGCCGCTTATCGGTGACTTGGCATTGGCATTGATTCGGCTCTGACCGGAAATCGCCGCGCCCGTGGTCACACCGGTCATCAACGTTAATACATTTTCAGGACTCAGAGGGTCTGCGCCCTTTGGCATTTCGCGCAGGATGTAATGCATCCCCATTGCGCTTCCGCCCAGATACTTGCGATAAAAGGCTTCCGTGGGCTCCTCTACCATGAGCTCACCTGTTGTCAAATCCACGTGCAGGATCTTTCCGTTGTAACCGTAGGGCATGACGATCTCCTCTATGCAGTTTTGTCCATTATAACAAGCGCCTCAGGCTGGGAACAACCTGACCTTTCCGAAACAGACAAAAGTAAACCTCTTTGCGAAGGCATCAGTCTTCATCCAATTCGCTTGTTACCGAACCGTCAATCTCTCTACTCATTTCTTCGATCGCGTAGGGAAAGCCATAATCTGCCATTCTTTCCATGAACGGGATGGGGTCAAATGCCTCCGGACCGAATACACCGCGTCCCTTCCAGATGCCGTGCTCGAGCAAATCCATGGCGATCACCGGGCTAAACGCAGTCTGCATGACGACTGCCTGGCAGCCCCATGTTTCCATGCATTCCTGATTATCCGCCACCTGATAGATATACACCTCGCGCGGCTTGCCATCCTTCCAGCCTTTGACCCACGTGCCGGCGCAGGTTTTTCCATGCATTTTATCGCCAAGATGGGCAGGATCAGGAAGACATGCCGCCACCACATCGCGCGGCGCTACCTGCACGCCCTTGACGTTGATATTCTCTTTGTTGTCGAGACCCAACATATGTAGAGTCTTCAAGACACGAATGAACTGTTCGCCCAGCCCGTATTTGAAGGTGACGCGCTTCGCCTTGATCCAGCGCGGCATAAGCAGAACTTCCTCGTGCTCTACATTAACCACGTCCAGGGGGCCGATCCCTTCCGGGAACTCAAAGATCTCATGCTCGGAGAACGGTTCAGTTGTGTACCAACCCTTGTCCTTTTCCCAGATCACCGGCGGATTCAAACATTCTTCGATCGTGGTCCAGATCGAAAAGTTTGGCGCAAATTCATAACCGTCGATTGTAATGTTCGCGCCATCCCGGACGCCAATTTCATCGATTTCATCAAAAAGATGGTCCTGGGCGTAGCAGGCGAAGACGTCTGACATGCCAGGCTCTACGCCGATTCCCACAAGAGCAAGCAGGTTTTTCTGTTCCCAGTCTTTGGCTTTCTCGAACTGATAATCTCCGAGCTTGACACCCGTCTTGTGGAACGGGTCTTCCGGATTTGGCTCGGAGAGAGTCATTGCCATGTCCATGTAATTGACGCCGACACAATATGCCGCCTCGAAGATCTGTTTGTTGAAGACCGGGTCGACCGCATTCATAATAAGGTCGACACGATATTTCTTCGCCAGCGCTTCGATATCCTGCTGTTTGCTGGCATCCATAAATTCTGTTGGAAATCGTTTCGGGTCACCCAGTTTTTGCTGTACCTCCTCGGCACGCCTCACGTTGTAATCGGCAAGCACCATCAACTCCATCCACGGACGGGATTGCGCGATTGTTGCAATGGCTTCCCCTACACCCCCCACCCCCGCGAGTAAGACTCTCATAAACTCCTTTCGCTTGGCTCCACCGCCCGTCCTGTTGCGGGGGCAGACGTAGTTTTTTTGCTGCGCAGACTTTGTGTCTGCGCAGCGAACGTTCTAAAAATAAACTTCCTTGATGATCTTCAAATGAAGAAACGATTCCGATTCACGCACGCCCTCGATGGTGGAAAGCTTTTCGGTAATGAAACTCAGCAAATGCTCATGGTCGCGGCAAACCACCTCAGCGAAGAGATCAAATCGCCCGCTCGCAATGACCATATAAATAACCTCATCGAGCTTCGAAATTTTTTCTGCCACATCGAGGAGCTTGCTGCCATCCACCCGGATCCCAATCATCGCCATGGTCTTGAACCCCATGCGGAGTGGATTGGTGATTGCTACGACCTTAAGATACCCCTGCTCCACGAGGCGATTGTAGCGAAGCCGGATCATGCCGGGTGATACATTCAACTGTTCCGCAATCTGGGAAAAGGCAGCGCGACCGTCTTTGCGGAGGGCGTTAATGATCTGCCGGTCGATTTCGTCGGTTTGCGATGTCACATTGACAATATCACTTGACATGAGACTATGCTATGCGGATTATGCAGTAAAGTCAAGGAATTGTTGCCGAATCAGCATATAACTATAAGTTTCAATAAGAATTGTGACAAAAGAAACAAAATGCCCGGCACTTTGCAGGGCATTTTAAGTGGGATAGCAGGCTTTATTCGTCCCGTAAAGCTTTCTCTTCCGGTTTTGGTTTTGAGCCAATCTCCACCACTTGTACCTGAACTTGGTAGCGTTTTTCACCAATCTGGATCTTCCCCATCCCGAAATAGCCTCTCGACCCCGTCTTGAACTGTTTTTCCGGCGCGGTCAACGTGCCAACGACTTGATCGTTTTCCTTGAGCTCGACAAAAAGCATAATCATTCTCCTCAATCGTTTTCCGTATCGTCTGAAAAGAAAGGTGACAGCCATGTGAAACACATGGCTGTCACTTTAATCCCAGTATTATTGGCTTCCGACAGCAGCCTTGAATTCGGTCCAGATGCGGTCGTAAAGTTCGAGAGCATCTCCAACGTCTTCAATCCACTGCAAGTTCGCGGCAACGTCCTCAGGCGGGTAAACACTTTCATCTTCCAAAATCGCCGGATCAATGAATTCCTTGGCAGCTGCATTTGGCGTGCCATACCCAACCCATTCGGCGTTCTGGGCAGCGATCTCGGGATCGTTGAGGTAGTTCATGAAGACCATTGCCGTGTAAGGATTCGGTGCGCTAACGGGAATCGCCATGTTATCCTGCCAAATCACTGCGCCTTCCTGCGGAATCACATAGGTGATGCCTTCGCGCCCTCCCGAGTCAGGCAAGCCAGCCAGGATCGCGTCACCAGTCCACATGTGACCCAGGACTGTTTCACCTGAGATGATCAGGTCGTCGTTGGTCTGGCTGTCGTAGGCTTTCACACATTCCGACTGTTCAATCAGCAGACTCTTCGCCTCTTCCAGGTGGGCAGGGTCGGTATCGTTCACCGAGTACCCGAGATGGATCAGAGCGGCGCCAATCGTCTCACGCTCATCGTCAAGCATGCTGATCTGGCCGCAGTAGGGCGACTCTGGATCGAACATCATGCTCCAGGAGGGTTCCAGGTCAGTCACGACATTTGTATCCACTGCAAAGCCAGATGTGCCCCAGAAGTATGGCACCGTATATTGCTGCTCGGGATCGAAATACTGATTGACATTCAGCGGATCCATATGCTCGATGTTGGTGATCACATTCCAATCCAGCTCCATCAGCATCTCTTCGTCAACCATGATCTGCACCATGTAATCAGAGGGCACAACAATATCATAGTCTGCGCCACCGGCTTGCAGCGTGGCAAGAAGGGTTTCATTCGAATCGAAATTGGTTTCCGTGACTTGTACGCCACACTCTTCCTCAAATTGAGTGAGGATCTCAGGGTCCATATACTCTACCCAGGTATAGAGGAAAATTTCCTCTGCAAGCTGTGACTGATCACCACAACGTTCGGTGGTCTCACCTCCTGCAGGTGCCTCTGTTGCCCCAGGTGCTTCAGTTCTGGCTGGCGCCTCCGTCGCCGTCGTTTGCCCCCCGCCGCAGGCAGCCAGGATCACCGCGGCAGCCATAAGTGTGTAAATCAGACTCTTCTTCATTTCTCTCTCCTTTCGAAATGGCGAATCTCTAGTAGATCATTAACCAGAATTGGATTGCTCGGCGTTGGTGTTTATCGGAAGCATCACCTCCTTTTACAGGAAGAATAGTGCTGCGGAGAGAAATGCCGCAGCGGCAGTAATAAACACTATGATCCAGGCAAGGATCTTGCCAGATCGATTGCTCAAGGCAAGTTCTTCGCGAAAGCCTGTGAATGAGCGCCACAGCCAGAGGAAGACTGCCAGCAATATGAGCGGTAGGATCAATCCGGCTGGAGTCAACGCCCCGGATGCAAACATGGCAAACAGGCTGAACGCTCCATACAGTCCAAGACCTAGTCCCGCACCGACCGACATACCTTTGGTATATACCGGTCCGCCGCTTTGCGCTGTGAGCGAGAGCCCCACCAGACCGATCGAACCGAGCAGGAGTGCGGTCGAAAGAGCGTTAATCTCCGGCGTGACCCCGCGGCGTACGAGGGAATAAATATATATCGGCATGGTCTGTTCTCGAATGCCTTTGGTGAACGCTGTAATAAGGTAATCATCCAGCGAGAGGGTGAAAGCCATTAACGCGCCGCCGATAATACCCGGCATGAGTAAAGGCAGTGTAACTCGTTTGAAAGTCTGCCATTCGTCTGCGCCAAGGTCAGCAGCAGCCTCCTCCAGCGTACGATCAAAATCTGCCAAACGCGCCCGCACAATAATGTAAACAAACGGAATATCGAAGGCAATATGAGAGATGGTGATCGTGTGGAGTCCGCTGGTGGCTCGCATTCCAAAGGCATTCTCCAGAAACGGAAACAAGGCTTGGTTAAAAAACAACAGCAGCGCAATCCCCATCACAATCTCGGGGATGACGATCGGCAGATATAAATTGGCATCGAACACCGTACGCAATTTGAAGCGGTAACGCTCCATGGCGAGAGCCGTCAGCGTTCCGATCAGCGTGGCGACAATCGTTGTGATCACTCCGACAATCAAGCTATTGCGCGCCGCATCCAGCAATTCCTCGTTTTGTGTCAGGGCAAGGTACCATTCCGTGGAAAAGCCAGTAAAGACCGCGACGGAACGTGTATTGTTAAACGAAAAGATGATCAGAATCAATACGGGCAAATACAGGAAGCCAAACACAAGCGCGGCATTACTTCCTAAGAGCCAGTTACCAATCCGGGTTCGAAGGCGAACCTGCTGGCGCGGGTAGGCGGGAAACACTGCGGATCGAGTGGTCACATCGCCCTCCGGGTCTCTTCACTGCTCGAGCGGAAGTAGGCAATCACGCCGATCAGCACCAATAACATGAGGATGAGCGACATCGATGCTCCAAATGGCCAGTTGCGCGATACGCCAAACTGGCGGTTGATCAGCGTCCCGATCATTTCGATCTTTCCGCCGCCCATAATGTCTGGCGTGATGAACGCGCCGACCACCGGCACAAAGACTAGCACGAGCGCGGCGATCACGCCGGGGAGCGTCATAGGCAACATTACCCGCAGGAAGGCGCGCCAGGGTGGCGCTCCCAGGTCTGAGGCGGCTTCCATCAGCGAATGGTCAAATTTTTCAATGGAGGCATACATCGGCAGGACCGCGAACGGCAGGTAGCCATAGATCAGTCCCACATTGACCGCGAACTCATTGAACAGTAACTCAAGCGGCTGGTTGATTAAATTCAAATTCATCAAGAAGGAGTTGAGCAGTCCTTCTGTGGCAAGCACTTGTTTGAGTGCATACGTGCGCACCAAGAAGTTTGTCCAGAAGGGAATGATGACGAGGATCATGAGCGCATCACGCAAGACCGGTCGCTGCCTTGAAATGAAGTAGGACAGTGGGTACCCGAGAAGAATACACCAAAAGGTTACGATCAAGGCAATACGCACTGAATGTCCAAAGATACCAATGTAGAGGAACGGGTCGCAGTCTGGTCCGGAAAACTCCGAAGCGCAGGCATTGAACAACTGCTGGTAATTTTCCAGGGAGTAGACGGGTGGAAGCTTGATGCCACCTGCCCGGCCGCGCTCCACAAGGCTGATGAATAATACGATCAGCAGAGGCAGGTTGAAGAACAACAGAATCCACAACGCCCCCGGGCTCACCAGGCCAAATAATTGCAGACTCTTTTTACGTCGAAAGGATTTCAACATGGGATCTGCCTTATTCCGTGAGAAGTCGCGAAGACGAGTACGCAAACGAGACCGACGCCTCTTCACCGATCTGAATAATTTCGTGATGCCCTTGCAAGATATTCTGCTCGCGCACCCGGACTTTTTGACCGCCGGCA
>JAICRQ010000121.1 GCA_025966435.1 Anaerolineales bacterium
TGATTTGCTTCGTCCAAAACAGATGGGGGAATTGCTCCTTGCGGAATACGAAGGAAAGCCATTAGCGGTGTTGTTTGTCGCCCGCAATGGAAACCGCGCCTATTATCTGTACGGCGCATCCACAAATGAAGAGCGCAATCGCATGCCAACCTATCTCCTGCAATGGGAAGCGATGAAGTGGGCAAAAGCGCGAGGTGGCGAAGAATATGATCTCTGGGGCGTGCCGGACGAGGAGGAAGTCACTCTTGAAGTCAATTTTGAAACGAGACATGAAGGCTTATGGGGTGTCTATCGTTTCAAACGCGGCTTTGGCGGCGAGCTCAGACGTGCAGTCCAGGCGATGGATAAAGTCTATAATCGACCGCTATACTTGGCGTATCTGCGGTTTGCCGGGAATAGGGAATAGCAAGTGGAAAGCAACGCCTGGAATTCTCTGATCTCTAATTTCTCAAATCCGCATTTCCTCCAAACCTATGAGTGGGGACAGGTTAAAGCAAAGTATGGCTGGAGTCCGTTGTATGCGGTTTGGGATGCAGATGGGAGCTGGAAAGTAGAAAGTGACCTGAATCAACTTTCCCTATCCAAGTCTCCGGTTGCCGCTGCCCTGATCCTCAAGCGTCAGATCCTCCGCCGTGGATTTGCTGCTCGTCTTTCTGTTCTCTATGCACCAAAGGGTCCTCTCTTAGATTGGTCCAATGTGTCTCTGCGAAACCGCGTGCTTGACGATTTGCAGTCATTTGCTAAGAAGCAGGGCGCGATCTTCCTGAAAATGGATCCGGATGTTGTGCTTGGAACAGGAGTCCCTCAGAGCGAAAATGATGACACTGATAACAATGGACAATCGATCGTATCAGATTTGAAACAGAGGGGATGGGGGTTTTCCTCTGATCAGATCCAGTTTAAGAATACGGTTCTGATCGACCTAAGGCCGTCCGAAGAAGAATTGCTGGCGCGCATGAAACAGAAGACACGCTACAACATCCGCCTCGCCGAAAGGAAAGGTGTTTCTCTGCGCATAGGCACGTCAAGAGATTTTGACATGCTTTACAGAATGTACGCCGAAACCTCCGTACGAGATGGGTTCGTGATTCGGAATGAAGAGTATTACAAAACCGTCTGGCAAATGTTCACGGCAAATACCCAATTACCAATTACAGATAACCAATTACCTTTCACCGAACCTCTCATCGCCGAAGTAAACCACGAACCCGTTGCAGCCATTTTCGTCTTCTATTTCGCCGGACGCGCGTATTACGTCTATGGTATGTCACGTGACGTCCATCGTGAAAAAATGCCGACCTATTTTTTACAATGGGAAGCCATCAGGCGTGCAAAGGCAAAAGGATGTACCGTTTATGACTTGTGGGGCGCACCGGATGTATTCGATGAAAGCGACTCCCTGTGGGGGGTCTATCGCTTCAAGGAGGGCTTAGGAGGCAAAGTCGTGCGAACGCTCGGTGCGTGGGACTTTGCGCCAAATCCACTTTGGTATAAGTTGTATTCCGAAATCATTCCGCGCCTGCTGGACCTAATGCGCTCGCGCGGCAAAGCAAAAACAAGACAATCTCTCGGCGGCGCATAATTACCAAAATTACCAATTACTAATTCCTTCAAGTCAGAAAGGATTCAGCATGAAAGCAATCGATCGCCTAAATTTTGCCCATCTCCCTACTCGCATCGAAGAGCTCCCGCGGCTGACGGAACATCTGAATGGACCGAAAATCCTGGTGAAACGCGATGACCAGACGGGGCTCGCCTTCGGTGGAAATAAGACCCGTAAGCTAGAATTTCTTATCGCTGAAGCATTGAGTCAGGGCGCGAAGACTTTGATTACCGGCGGAGCCCTCCAGTCGAATCACTGCCGCCAGACGGCTGCCGCGGCGAGGCGCCTTGGCCTGGACTGTATCCTGGTGCTAAACGGAGAAATGCCGGATAAGCCCTCTGCCAATCTGCTGCTGGATCAACTGTTTGATGCGGAGATCGTCACGATCAAAGATCGTGCCCTGCGTGACCAAACTCTGCAACAGACGTATGACAAAGCAGTCGCCGATGGAAGAAAACCCTATCTCGTCTGGTACGGTGGATCCAGCCCAACCGGCGCCCTCGGATATGCGTTTGCGATGAAGGAGTTTCTGGAGCAAAACATCCATGCAGATTGGATTGTGTTCGGTACCTCCTCGGGCGGAACACATGCTGGGCTGGTGCTGGGTCAACGTGTGTTTGGGTATCCGGGGAAAGTACTGGGCATCAGCATCGATGAACCTGAAGAATGGTTGAAGAGGCGTGTTTCCTCATTGGCGTCAGACGCCAGCGAAAAGCTTGGAGACCGAATCGACTTTTCCGGCGAGGATGTTCTCGCCAATGAAGAATACTGCAAAGCAGGCTATGGTGTGTTAACGGATGCAGAGCGCGAAGCCATCCGGTTATTCGCGAAGTTCGAAGGATTATTACTCGACCCTGTGTACACAGGACGCACAGCAGCCGGAATGATTGACCTGATTCGCAAAGGACTTTTCAAGAAGGGTGACACGATTTTGTTCTGGCACACAGGTGGACAACCCGCTCTGTTTGCAGAGAAATACGCAAATCAAATTTAAGACAAAAGGTCGGGCACTGCCCGACCTTTTCACTTCAAGCTGATGCTTTCAGCGCACCCCAGCCTGCATACTTGGCCGTATCGCCGAGTTCCGCCTCGATGCGTATAAGTTGATTGTATTTTGCCACACGGTCCGAACGTGCCGGCGCCCCTGTCTTGATCTGACCGGAATTTAACGCCACTGCGATATCGGCGATTGTCGCGTCTTCCGTCTCGCCGGAGCGATGCGATGTCACGGCACGCCAACCCGCTCGCTGACAGGTTTCCACAGCCTCTATGGTCTCGGTCAGGGAACCAATCTGGTTAACTTTCACGAGCAGGGCATTCGCTGCGTTTTCCTGTATCGCCTTACGCACACGCTCGGGATTTGTTACAAGCAGATCATCCCCCACCAACTGACATTTATCCCCAAATTTCTGGACCATCAGTTTCCACGAGTCCCAATCGTCCTGCGCAAGACCGTCTTCGATGGAAACGATCGGATAATCGTTGATCCACTTGCCCCAAAACTCAACCATCTCCTCGCCGGTCAATTTCCTGTTTTCCTTGCGCAGGTTGTAGGTTTTAGTCTCGTCTTCGTAAAGCTCAGACGCGGCAGGATCGAGCGCAATGGCGACGTCTGCACCGCGGCCGGCTTTGAATCCCGCTTTTTCGATTGCGGCGAGGATGAGCTCAATGGCTTCATTGTTGGCTTTCAAAGCGGGTGCATAACCACCTTCATCGCCGACTAAGGTTGTGTAGCCTTGTTCCTTCAGCACCGACTTCAACGCATGATAGATCTCCGCACCCCAACGTACACCTTCTGTAAAGGAAGGTGCGCCGAACGGCATTACCATGAACTCCTGCATATCGGTGGACTGCCAGGCGGTGTGTGCGCCGCCATTCAGAATGTTGAGCATCGGCACCGGCAGCACATGCGCATACACACCACCGAGATAACGGTAAAGCGGCAAGCCGAGGGAATTTGCCGCGGCTTTTGCCACAGCCAGGCTGACGCCCAAAATAGCATTTGCGCCTAGCTTGGACTTGTTGGGAGTTCCATCGAGCGAAAGCAACTCCATGTCGATCGCTTTTTGTTCCGCGGCGTCCCAGCCGAAGAGAGCGTCGGCGATCACGCCATTGACATTGGCAACTGCTTTGGCGACGCCCTTCCCTAAATAGCGCGATTTGTCGCCATCGCGCAGCTCAAGCGCTTCGTGTACGCCCGTAGACGCGCCCGAAGGCACAGCAGCCCGTCCCCAAGAACCGTCTGCCAGAGTTACCTCCACTTCGACGGTTGGGTTGCCGCGCGAATCCAAAATTTCGAGCGCCGAAATGCTTTCGATGATAGTGTCCATTTCCTTCTCCGAGTGTTATTATCAGTGCTCACGAAAATTCCCGTCGTGGACTGATGAATTTTTGTAAGTATAACCCACTTTCACCAGCGTCCCTTTTATGGACACGCCGACTAAAACTCTACCGAAGATTGACCCTCGTGAGAAAAAGAAATATTACCTCACAGATACGCCGCAGCGACGCGCTCTGATCGGAATAGCGAAGTCGATCTTTACACTCATTCTGACAACGGATGTGAGAGGGCTTGAGAACTTCCCGCACGAAGGACCAGTCCTCCTCGCGGCGAATCACGTCACCAATTTTGACGTATTCCCGATGCAGTTCGCGCTGCCGCGTCCTATCTTTTTTATGGGGAAGGCTGAACTTTTCCGGAATCCGCTCCTTAACATACTTCTCCGAAATTTGGGCGGTTTCCCGATCCACCGCGGCGAAAAGGATGAGTGGGCGATGCGTCACGCGGCGAAGGTGCTGAAGCACGGGCAGACACTTGGAATATTCCCGGAGGGGAAACGGTCGAAAGGGAAGGGGCTGGCGGTTGCAAAAACGGGAGCTGCCCGCCTGGCGATTGAGGCAAATTGTGCCATCGTGCCGATGGCGGTTGTGGGATCCGATCAATTCTTCAAACGGTTTCCTCACCGGACGTGCGTGCAAATCACTATACTCTCGCCGCTCCTGCCCAAGCTGGGGGAAAGCGCCATCGCACTGACAGATCGTCTGATGTTCACTCTGGCGCAAGCTTTGCCCGAGGAGATGCGCGGGGCTTACGCGGAGCTGCCCAAGGCTTTTACAATGTAAATGCAATACAGGAAGTTAGTCCTGCGCATTGGTTTTGGGGAACTTTTGCACGTCGAACTTCATCTCATTTTCAGGTTGAAAACGAAATGGAGGTTTCGATGAACACCAGACAATTATTCCAGTTATTACTTATCGCAGCGGTGTTGCTTGCATCGTTTGCATCCACGGGCTCTGTGTTCGCCGCGCCCGCCGAAGCAGGACAGTGCGGCGACAGTGTGACCGTAGTCAGCGGCGACACCCTGCGCAAGATCGCCGACCGCTGTGGCACAACTGTTTCAGCCTTGCGGCGAGCGAACCCGCAAATTGGCCTCGGCAATTTGATCTATCCGGGTCAGATCTTGCAGTTGCCAGGCGCGATTTTGGGGAGTGATGGTAATGTTTTTGTCTACATCATTGCCCGCGGAGACACCTTGAGGTCGTTAGCGACCCGCTTCAACACTACAGTGGATGCGCTGCTCGCAGCCAACAGGAATATCACCAACCCAAACGTGATCTATGAAGGCCAGCACCTGAGCGTATATGTCTCATCAACACCGCCCCCTCCGACCACGCCCCCTCCTTCTAGCGGAGGCACCTACTACGCGATCAAGGGTGATACCCTGCGCAAGATTGCCGCAAAGTTCAACACCACGGTAGACGCGATCTTGAGAGTCAACCCGCAGATTTACAACCCGAACATTATCTACGTTGGTCAGGCAATCACGATCCCTGCCGCACCGACCGCCCATGTAGTTCAGCGAGGTGAAACGCTTCGTATCATCGCCAGCAAGTATGGCACAACTGTTGACGCTATCCTGAAGCTCAACTCCAACATTAAGAATCCCAACCTGATTTACGTGGGACAAATCATCATCGTTCGATAAGAACGTAATGGAAACAAAAAGGACGCACAGTTCAGTGCGTCCTTTTTGTTTTATTGTTAGGGCTTACCTTCGCTTTGTTGCTTTCGCCTTCGTGATCTTGCTCACGGGACGCTTCGAAGCGACTTTCTTTGTTACTTTTTTACCGCCATTCGGGCGGTACTTTAAGGCAGCATGTGCGGCAGCAAGACGTGCGATCGGTACACGGAATGGCGAACAGGAAACATAGTTGTTCCCAATGAGGTGACACCACTCGATGGAGCTGGGGTCTCCTCCGTGCTCGCCACAGATGCCCACTTCCAGATCCGGGCGGGTCTTGCGTCCCTCGGCAATTGCCCATTCCATGAGTTTGCCCACGCCGCCGCGATCCAGTGATTGGAACGGATTCACTTCGAGAATGCCTTGTTCCTGGTAGGTGATAAGGAAGTTGCGTTCCGCATCATCGCGGGAGTAACCGTAGGTCATCTGGGTCAGGTCGTTGGTCCCAAAGGAGAAGAACTCCGCCCGTTCTGCCACTTCCCCGGCAGTGACAGCGGCGCGGGGGATCTCGATCATCGTGCCGAATTTATAGTCAAACTGGACGTTCTTTTCCTGCATGACGTTGGCAGCGATCCGTTCGAGTCTGGGCTGAATCCATTCAAGCTCTTTCACAGTTCCGGTTAGGGGAATCATCACTTCCGGTTTGACAACGATGCTGCGTAACGTGCAGTCTGCCGCGGCTTCGAAGATGGCGCGCACCTGCATCTCGACGATCTCAGGCATCGAGATGCTCAAACGAACACCGCGTAAGCCCATCATCGGGTTTGACTCGTGCAGGCCTTTGATGGCATTCAAAAGATTTTCTTTATCAGCCAGGCCGTCACTTTCTCCTCTCACACGCAATGTGATTACTTCTTCGAGAAGTTTTTCTTCATCGGGCATGAACTCGTGTAGCGGCGGATCAATCAGGCGAATGATGACAGGATAACCATCCATCGCCTCAAACAGACCATCGAAGTCCTTGCGCTGGTAGGGGAGCAGTTCATTGAGCGCCGCGGTCCTGCCTTCGCTCGTCCCGGAAAGGATCATGCGCTGGACGATCGGCAGGCGCTCGGGTTCGAAGAACATGTGCTCTGTGCGGCACAACCCGATGCCCACCGCGCCATAGGAACGGGCGCGCTGTGCATCCTTCGGATAATCTGCGTTTGCCCAGACTTGGAGCCCTCGCGTAGGATATCCTTTTGCCGGGGCTTCGCGCATATTCCTGCGGGCGGTAATCTCATCTGCCCAGGTGAGCAGGGTCAGTAATTCCGTTTGTTCTTCAAGAGAAGGGGCGGATGTGGGAATCTTTCCGAGGAAAACCCTTCCGGTTGTACCGTCCACCGAAATCCAATCGCCTTCCTTGACTACCGATTCGCCAGCCGTCATTTGGCGTTTTTCGAGATCGATCTTGATCGTGGAAGCGCCGACGACACAGGGGATGCCGAACTGGCGTGCCACGACCGCGGCGTGAGAGGTGGCGCCGCCTTCACTGGTTAGCACACCCTGCGAGGCAATCATGCCATGCACGTCATCCGGCTTGGTGAACGGCCGTACCATGATGACATCCTGTTTTTCTTCCTTTGCCATGTGTTCAGCTTTATCGGCATCGAAATAAATCTGTCCCACCGCAGCTCCCGGAGAGGCATTGACGCCCTTCGCAAGGAATGTGCCATCTTGGTCCGCGTTGGCGATTGCCTGTTCATCGAATTGGGGATGCAACAGCGCATCGACATTTTCAGGCGTAACACGCAGAACCGCCTGTTCTCGGGTGATCAAGCCCTCGTTTGCCATATCTACAGCGATCTTCACAGCAGACTTGGCCGTGCGCTTACCGTTCCGGGTCTGAAGCATCCACAATTTGCTGCGCTCGATCGTGAACTCGACATCCTGCATATCCTTGTAATGCTTCTCGAGCTTGCTGGTAATATCCATGAACTGCTTGTACGCCTTCGGCATCTGGTCTGCCAGATGCTCGATGGGGTCCGCATTCCGAATGCCTGCCACCACATCTTCTCCCTGGGCATTGAGCAGGTACTCGCCCATCATCTTCTTTTCGCCCGTGGATGGGTTGCGTGTGAACGCTACACCTGTCCCGGAGTCGTCGCCCATATTGCCGAAGACCATAGTCACGATGTTGACCGCGGTGCCCAGGTCATCGGAAATGCCCTCTTTCTTGCGGTACGCAATTGCGCGCTTGCCATTCCATGATTCAAAAACAGCCTTGGTGGCAAGCTCAAGCTGTTTGTAAACATCTTGAGGAAAATCGAATCCGAGATTCTTCTTGAAGACATCCTTGAAAATGGAAACCAGCTCCTTCCAATCCTCGGCAGTCATTTCGGTATCGAGCCTGTATCCCTTTTTCTCCTTGTATTCTGCCATAGGGTGCTCAAAGACTTCATCGTCGAGATTGAACACAGTCTCGCCGAACATTTCGATCAAACGGCGGTAGGAATCCCAGGCAAACCGCGGGTTGCCCGTCAATTTTGACAGTCCCTCAACCACCGCATCGTTCAAACCGATATTCAGGATCGTGTTCATCATGCCAGGCATGGAGAACTTTGCGCCCGAACGACAGGATACCAAAAGTGGATTTTTCGGATCGCCAAATTTCTTGCCTGTTGCCTTTTCGACCTTATTCAGGCCAGCTAGTTGCTGATTCCACTGTCCAGCTGGGAATTTTCCGGTCTTACGGAATTCGTTACAGGCTTCGGTCGTGACCGTAAAGCCCGGCGGGACGGGTACCCCCGCGCGTGTCATGTCGGAGAGTCCTGCGCCTTTGCCGCCCAGCAGGGAACGTACGCCATCCCAGGAACCGGCATATTTTTCCGCCGCGCCAACCTCTTCGAACAGATAAACCCACTTTTTCATAGAAACCTCCAGGGTTTTAAGATCTAAAATTTGTGTGAAGTTTACCACGAACAATTCGAGCCAAATGTGATATATTCCTGCTGCCTTCGTTAATACTTATGTGAGGTCTCAATTGTTAGCCTATTGCAAGCTCCATTATTTCACTTGTGTATGATAATAGGGACAGATTGGAATTAATTATGTCAGTAAAATTACTTGTTATCGATGATGATAGTGCCGTAACCGATTTACTTTCATTGCTTTTAAAGTCTAATGGTTTTGAAGTGTCGGCGACCAATAACA
>JAICRQ010000475.1 GCA_025966435.1 Anaerolineales bacterium
CCCTGGCGCTGAGGAAGTGATCGCAACGATGGAGAATGACGGTGAAAAAGTGGTGCGCGACCTGATTCTGGGTGACCAACCCAAGCCTGTGGCTTTTTTCAAGCACATGACGCATCACTTAGTTAACCTGGATCGAGGCTTCCTGTCCAAGACAATGAATGTCTTGCTGACGCGTGACCCGGTGGACATGCTGCCGAGTTACGCAGCACAGGTAGAAAGACCGTCTTTACGGGACGTGGGGTATAAACTCCATACAGAACTACTGAGCCAGTTGCAGTCCATAGGGCAGAACCCACCGGTATTGGACTCGCAGCAAATTCTGCTCGACCCGCAAAAGGTGCTGGGCGAATTATGCGAACGGATCGGCATTCCGTTTCAGGAGGCGATGTTAAGCTGGAAGCCAGGCGCTCGCCCGGAAGATGGCTCATGGGCGAAGTACTGGTATAAATCGGTGCATCAATCCACAGGCTTTGGAAAATATATTCAAAAATCTGATCCGTTCCCGGAGGCGTTGAAACCGTTATTGGAAGAATGTAAACCGTATTACGAGCAGTTGAGCGCTCTTGCGATCAAGGCTTGATAGGGATAGTTAGGAAGATCACGACATGGCATTTATCCAACGCATAGGTCAGAATACGCTCCTTCGCTCTAGTCTCCGCTTGTTTACATATACCAAGCTGGGAAGGTGCGCGTGAGCGCGTACGACGATACGATGGTAACAGGAGTCACCGTCACCATTTTGGATGAGGAAGGGCAGTGCCTGGAACAGGGCGAGGCAGAGTTGGTGTTGGGTGTATGGTGGGAGTATCGCCCGGCGAAGAAGGGACGAATTCGCATCGAGGCACGGGACCTGGCACAGAATGTGACGCGGCAGGAGTTCTATCCCCCATCCCCATCCTTTTCCGTCCGCGAGAAAACCAGCTAGTTCTCATGCCCACCAGCCTCACTCCCCCACCCAGAGACGACGAAACCGAATGCGGCAATTGCGGCGCGTACGTGTACCAAGGGCTGATGAAATGTCCCAACTGCGGCGTGTATCTAGTGGACCCGGTAGATCCCGAGCCAGAGGAACGTCCCAGGGTCAGACCAAAGAGCAAGCTCTCGCTCGCCATCGAAGCCGCAATGCGGAAGATACGCGGAGAGCCGCATATCGCTGAGGAGTTATTCACGGGTGCAATGAGAGAAGCCGTTTTATTTGATGACTTGCTTCGAAAAGTGGGCGGCGACCGCTCCGCCGTGGAGCGGCTGATCGAGTATGAACGGGGGCAAAACCCAAATGCCACGCGCCTGACGTGCCTGCAAAATGCCGTCCGTCGCTGGGAACAGGAAAACCGTTAAAGGAATAGATCCACAATGGCATTTATCCAACGAATACGTTCAGATACCATCCTTCGCTCCGATCAATTGCCAGCGATTGCCATCCAGATCGACGCGGAGTTCAAGTACGTGGGCAGCACGAGCTTTATTCTCTATGATCTTGCCCGCGTCGAACAGCATCATTTTGTTGTCGCGGACGCAGAAAGGCGTGTCGTGCGGCGGTTGTGGTTCCAGTTCGAGGGCTATCTGGAGAACAACAACCGTACCTATAATTATTCAGGTATGGATACTCTTACCCTCAACGGGTTTCCCTTTCTGCACAATACCTATCCAATGAATGTAGAAGAGGTTTACGCAGCTCGTCCTGACTCTGACTCGGCGCATACGGTTGATTTTCTCAAGGAGAAGGGATACCGCCTGACCGGAGATATCATGTCCCATCGCATGGTCTGGCTGGATGCAGACCTGCGGAATGAGCTGATGATCATTTACTCGGAGACGCTGGATGCCACGGGATACCGTCTCGCCGATATCACCGAAGACGGTTCAGCCGCTTCGGAATGGGCAGCCTTATCTCAGGCGTTGCAGGAGCGTTCCCTGGCAAGCTTCAAAATCCTGTAAAAGGGACAATTGTGATGGAGATCACTTCAATTATCGACGCGGATATCCACCCCGTGCCAGACCCGGCTCGGGTGGCAGAGCGCCTGCCTGAGCCCTGGCGGCAGCGTTACCTGAGCGGCAACCGGGGTCCCGGCTATCTAAGTTACTGGAACCCTAACGGCGTTCACCGTGCAGATGCCGTCACGGAGGACGGAGAGCGCATCGAGGGCAGTGCCATCCATCTGGCGCGCCACTTCTTCGACGTCTACAAGATAGACTACGGCATCCTCAACCCCGAGAACATCCTGAGCATCGGGCTATCCCCGGAGCCCGATTACGCCGCCGCCCAGGCATCGGCGATCAACGACGTCTTTGTGGAGGAGTGGCTGCCAGCAGACCCGCGCTTTCGCTACTCGCTGGCGGTCACGCCCAACGACCCTGAGCTGGCAGCACGGGAGATCCACCGGCTCGGCGATCATCCCGGCGTGGTGCAGGTGCTGATGCCGAGCGGCGCGCGCATCCCCTACGGTCAGCGGGTATTTCATCCCATCTACGCCGCGGCTGCGGAGTACGGCTTGCCGGTGGCGATCCACCCGGGGACGGAAGGGGTCGGCATCTCGGGCGCGCCCACGGCGGCTGGCTATCCGAGCAGTTATCTCGAGTGGCACACCGGTCTCGTCGGTAGCTTCATCGCGCATCTGATCAGCCTGGTGACAGAAGGCGTGTTCATCAAGTTTCCGGAGTTGAAAGTTGTGCTGGTGGAAGGAGGCGTCTGCTGGCTGCCGCCGCTGCTCTGGCGGCTGGACAAAAACTGGCGTGCCCTGCGGCAGACGGTACCCTGGCTCGACCGCCTGCCCAGCGAGATCGTCTTCGAGCACGTTTACCTCACCACCCAGCCGATCGAAGAGCCGGACCGCCCCGAGCACTTCAGGAGGATGCTTGAGATGTTCCCTGCCGAACGCATGCTGATGTTCTCAAGCGACTTTCCCCACTGGGACGGCGATACGCCGGACTTTGCCGCACGCAACTTTCCTGCCGACCTGCGTAAGCGTGTGATGCACGAAACCGCTCGCGCTTTGTACCGGTTGCCGTTCCACGGGAACGCTTCGCAGCAGGAGGCGCGTGGCTAAGCAGCGCTATGTCGTTGCTCGCACGGGGGAGATCCCGCCCGGCGCGCGGCGGATCGTCGAGCTGGACGGTCGGTCCATTGGCGTCTTCAATGTCCATGGCCGTTATGTGGCTGTGCTGAACCTGTGTCCGCACGAGTTCGCTCCGGTCTGCCTCGGTCGCCTCGGAGGCACCACTCTCCGATCGGCGCCGGGTGAGTGGGTCTGGGGCCGCGAGGGCGAGATCCTCGCCTGCCCCTGGCATGGCTGGGAGTTCGA
>JAICRQ010000288.1 GCA_025966435.1 Anaerolineales bacterium
AGATCTCGCGCATCTCCTTTGACTCTGTCGTTACGATGCTCTGCTTTCCTGCTTCCACAACTCCTTCATTTCTTCGCTCGTCGTAAGCAATTCGTCCAGCGTGCCTTCGGCTTCGACCCGTCCTTCCTTGAGCACGATGATATGATCCGCGCGGCGCAATAACGGTCGGCGGTGTGAGACTACGAGACAGGTCTTTCCACCTTCCGCAAAGATGCGGTCCCAGAGTTGGCGTTCGGTTTCCACATCCAGCGCGCTGGAAAGGTCATCGAAGACCAGCAGCTCCGGCTCGCGAATGAACATGCGGGCGGCGGCGGCGCGCTGCATCTGACCACCGGAGAGCTTGACACCGCGGGCACCCACCATGGTTTCAAGATCGTCATCAAGCTCTTCCAGGTCCCGATCCATAACGGCCAGCTTGGTCGACCGATAAATATCATCATCGGTGCGGTCCAGCCCTAATAGGATGTTATTGCGCAGCGTGTTACTAAACAGGCGCGGCACCTGGGCTGTGTACGAGCAGCGCGGCGGGATAAAGAAATCACCGGGAGACGTAATCAACTCGCCGTTCCAACGAACTTCGCCTGCTTCCAGGGGAAGCAATCCGATCAACGCACGAAGCAGCGTCGTCTTGCCGGAACCGATCCGCCCGGTGACGACTGTCAACGTGCCGCGCCGAAGATGCAGGTTCACACCCTCGATGCCGTTGGTGGAATTGGGATAGTGAAAGGTCAAGTTCCTGGCTGACAAATCGCTCAAGTGGTCAGAGGCGTTCTTGATCTCGTACTTGACATCTGGAAGAGGACCATTCAAATCTACGGGGCTATGCTGGACCAGAGCGTCCAACGGCGCGTTTTCCATCAAACGATACATACGCTGGACAGAGACATCGAGCTGCTTGTAGCGCGCCGCGAGCATCCCGGCGAACGTGGTTAGGTCGCCCATGCTTTGCAGGAGGTAGACAAACAACGAAAAATCACCGAGCGTGAACGTGCCTGCGCGCATCGATTGTCCTACCAGGATCAGGATCACACCTGTGCCCAAGGTGGAGGTATTGCGATAGATTGAGCTCAGCACATCATCGAACAGCTTCTCACGAACGGTCAGCTTCTGGCGTTCGTTGTTCAATTCGTGAAAGTAGTTGATCACATTCTTCTCGGCGGTCGCCACCTTCACTGCTTGCACCGCGCCAAAGAACTCGCCGATAAAACCGGTTACATTTCCTGTTGCCTGACGCGAGGCGCGTCGGTAGTGTTCAATACGGCGGGCAGCGATATTCGCGATGATCGCGACAAACACCAGTGGGATGAGCGCCATGACTGTGATCCAGGGGCTGACCTGAATCATGAGAAGGATTGCCACGATGACAATGCCAATCCCCACAGCGATGTCGTTGATAAGGATCACAAACAAGGGAATCTCATTGACATCATTCTTGAAACGGCTAATGGCTTCTCCTGCCGAATCAGGCAAAGGTGCAGCGCCCGGGCGACGCAGGATGTAGCGCAGCAGGTTCTTGCGCAGGAGCGTGGGAATATCGGCGAAGATGGGCACGTCTGCATAATAAAAGCCATAACTAGCAACCACGCGCCCGATCCAAATAGCGGCAAAAAAAGCAATTATCGCCCAGATGCCAAAGGTCAATTGGGCAGCGCCGGTCAGCATATCGAAGAAGGCTTTCATGATTAACGCCGGTGCGATCTGCCAACAGAATCGGATGAGAGCTACAGCGAGAAGGTCAATAAACCACAGCCAGGGACGAAAGCGCAGCATCTCCCAGATCACGCGCCAGGCAGGCAAAGCGGGAATTTTTTGAGTAAAGGTTGTCTCGGACATAAATAATCCTTTTCATGTCGTTGCGAGGAGGGTGCCTTTCCGACGAAGCAATCTCCATTTTGACAAGTGAAACTTCTTAAAAGGCATTTTCCAATTAGGAGGAGATTGCTTCGGCAACGAACGCCTTGCAACGACACGGTTATGCCAATACTTCCTCCAACCCCGTTTGCAGCAATTGATGAAAACGGGAGTTGGGATTCGCTGCCAGTTCGCGGCGGTCACCGTATTCACTGACCTTTCCGCTTTCGAGGATCATGATCTCATCTGCACGATGGACTGTTCCTAACCGGTGCGCGATGATAATCGCAGTGCAGTTCCGGAGCAGTTTATCAATCGCTCGCTCAAGACGCTGCTCGGTGGCGGGATCCAGCCGCGAGGAGGCTTCGTCTAAAATGACTAAACCCGGGTTGCGCAAAAACACACGCGTGAACGCCAGCAACTGCGCCTCGCCTGCCGAGAGCGAGCGGCTCCCCGTGTCCAGTTCGGTATCCAAGCCCTGGGGCAAGGAGCGATACCAGTCACCCAGTTCCAACTCCTCAAGGGTGGAAAGAATTTGCTCATCCGTGATCGAGCGATCGAAGAACGTCAGGTTGTCGCGCACACTTGCGCGGAATAGCTGCACGTCCTGTGTGACGATGGCAATGTTCCGGCGCAACGTTTCAAGATGTGCTTCTCGTATGTTTTCTCCGTTGATCTCAATACAGCCAGAATTCGGGTCATACAAGCGGAAGATCAATCGTGCCAGCGTTGTCTTCCCGCTGCCGGTACGACCCAATAGTCCCAGGACTGAACCCGCTTTCATCTGAAAGGAAAGCTCGCTGAGCACAGCGTCATTGCCGTTGTACGAAAAGGTCACATCTTTGAAGGCTAGCTCCAGAGGCTGCGCAGGGATTTCGATGCCCGGACCATCCAGCACTTCCGGCTTGAAATCCCGGAATTCTGTCAATCGCTCCACGCACGCGCCGATGGTCTGGAAGCTTTCGATCTCATGAGTCATAGCCCAGAACGGTTCTTCGAGGAGATTGATGTAATGGATAAAAAGATAGACGGTACCAATCGTGATCAGACCAGCCGTGTAGAGCCAGTATCCGCTTGTGATCGCGAGAAGCGTGCCGGCTGTGAGCGCCAGACCCATTGCATTTTCGATGATCCAGCGTTTGAAATGCGCGCGGCGATTGTGCGTCAGGATAATGCTTTGGTGGCGGAACAGCTCACGAATGGAATAGTCCACCGCGCCGCTCGAGCGAATGTCTTCTGTGCCAGCAAGCTGCTCTTCAAGGAAGCCGTACATCTCCGCTTCCGCCTGACGGCGTGCTTTTTGGTGAGGGACAGCAATATCTTTCAGCCGCCCGAGAATGAGGATCGTCGCGACCGAGAAGATCGTAAAGCCGAGTCCTGCCCTCCAATCCTCAAGAAACAGCGCAACCAGAATGCCGACCAGGAGCAATCCATTGCTCACCAAGTTAAGCGCAAACTGCGAAAAGAACGTTGCCAGCTCGGTTACATCGCCATCGATACGCTCGATCAGTTCACCGGGCGTGTGGTCATTATGGAAACGCATGTCGAGGTTAAGCGCATGCCAGGCAAGCTCGGCACGCAACGCGTTCGTGGCGGTCCAGGCGACGTTCTCACCGAGATAGGTCACACTCACAGCGATAATTTGCTGCACTAACGCCACACCGATAAACGCCAGCGCGGTCCAGGTAAGGGTCTGTAACGCTTCGCCTGCCAAAGCTGAATCGATGAAGGACCGCATGATCTGAGGGGCGAAGATGCGCAAGCCAATGCTGCCGAACAGCAGGGTCGCGAGCAAAATAAACCGTCGCTTTTGCGGGCGGATATGCTGTGAAAGAAGATCCCAGTAAGCTTTGAATGGTAGGTTCATAAGATATGTCCGATTATGTCATTGCGAGCCACAGGCGATTGCTTCGAGTGGGAGAGCACCACCCTCGCAATGACACGAATAAAAAAACCACGGTGCACTTCGGTGCACCGTGGCATAACACACAGTAAAAGACCGCTATTGGTCAGCAGGCGCACTCCGAGGATGTATTTTGTTGTGGATACGTACGGTCAGGATCAATCGAAACATCGGGTGCGCCTCCTTTCTTTATAGATTAACGAACAATGAGACGAGTTTACATCATGAAATCGGCAACGTCAAGAAGCAGTTTTTTAACACTCTTTACCCGCCTGCGATTTTCACCTTATAGCCCATCTTCTTTAGCGCCTCAGCTATCTTCTCACGATGCTCACCTTGAATCTCTATCATGCCATCCTTCACCGTCCCGCCACTGCCGCAGACTTGCTTCAGCTTTGTCGCTAATTCTTTCATATCTTCTTCAGACAGTACCAACCTTTTTACAAGTGTGACTGCCTTTCCGCCGCGCCCTTTCGAGTCACGATGAAGGTAAACCGTCTGCTGATGAGGCGGGAGAGAATTGACCTTCTGCTTTGCAGCTTCTTTCCTACGCAAATCTCCCTGATTGGAGGACCAAACAGTTCGATTGTTATCGTTTGTCATAGGCTTTCCACTCCTGTATTTGTTTTGCCACTAACGTAATGGGATGCACAGCATGAGCACCTGTCCCCTGTTCGATCTGCATCCGGCATGCTGCGCCCGAGGAAACTATTCTCTCGCCTTTTCCTACTTCCTTAATTGCTGGAAACAGCTTCAACTCTCCGATTTTCATCGATAGATCGTAATGCTCAGCCTCGTAACCAAATGTCCCTGCCATGCCGCAGCAGCCAGTGTCCATCAACTCAACCTCATAGCCGCAGCAACGTAGCAGCTCGATCGTCGCATGGACGCCATTGGGCAAGCCATCTGGAGAGGGTCCCTGCGCACGCTGGTGGCAGTGCGGATGGAAATAGACTTTCTTTTTGGGTGAATCACACTCTGTGGAAGATAATTGCCCCATATTGGCTATGCGCAGATTACCAAACTCGGTGGATCGTACCAGGAATTCGTCGAGCAGCCACACTTGCTCGGTTCGCCGCTTGATTTCTTCTGCGCGCTCAGGAAGTAAATCAATGTAATCATCCTTGAGCATACAAATTTCTGGCGGTTCCATTCCGACCACAGGCACTTCGCGCGTTGGGTCAACTTGATTCAACAAATCTAACAGACATTTAGCATGAGAGCGCGCCTGAT
>JAICRQ010000467.1 GCA_025966435.1 Anaerolineales bacterium
ACGTGCGGTAAGTTTGGCAGCGCGCCCTGCAATGCCCTGCCCGCGACACGAAGTCCGTACCCAGTAGCCCAGATTGCAGAAGTGATAAATCGGGTGAATGCTGCCCAGGGTGCAGGCGCCGAGAAGATCCTCCCCACGCAGAACCGCAAAGGCGTAGAAGGTGTGCTCCTGCCAGCGTGCCCGCGCAATGGAGATATATTCGCGAGCGGTCTGCTCGCTGTATCCATCCGTTGCCCACGACATCCACGGGCTTAATTCCTTGAGCGATTCTCGTACGGCATAACAAAGAGCCGGCGCGTCGTCCAGGCGAAAGGGACGAAGGAGGAGCTCCTCATCGATCAAGCAGATGGAAGAAGGCATTCTCTTATGCTCTGGATTTGAAATATCAGGGCGATATATATTCCCGCAGACTATGCTCTACTGCATAGGCAGCCGCTTCTGCCCGGTTGTTCACACCCAGTTTCGAGAGGATACTCGAAACATAATTCCGCACGGTGCCTTCGCCCAGGAACAATTGCCTGGCAATTTCACGGTTGGTCTTACCCTCTGAGACCAGTAAAAGCACGTGTTTTTCCTGCTGGCTCAAGTGCTGGAACGCAGATGCCGCCTCTTCCTTCCCCGCGCGGCGCACCTCCTGAAAAATACGCTGCGTGACGGCAGGGTCCAGCAATGCCTCACCGCGCGACACGGCTTCAAGCGCCTTCACCAGGTCGTCGCTGCCGATCTGCTTCAGGATGTATCCCGATGCCCCGGCACGGATTGCCGAGAACAGCATTTCATCCTCCGCATAGGAGGTGAGCATAATCACTTTGACATTCGGGTGTTTTTTTACAATCTGCTCACAAGCTTCGATCCCCGAGCTGCCCGGCAAGCGAATATCCATGACCACCACGTCTGGCTGGAAGGCATCCGTTTTTTCGATTGCCTCGCGCGCCGAACCGGCTTCGGCAACCACGTCGAACTGAGGATGGCGTTCCAGCAGCGACTTCAAACCCAAGCGCACGACTTCATGGTCGTCCACCAGAATAATACGCTGCTTGGTGGATTGCTTTGGCATAGCAAAGATTTTACACCAAAATTTGTCTCATAAGAGAAACAAGGGCATTCGTTCGATTACCGTGAGTTTTCCTAATTAAAAAGTGACAGCCACCCGTTTGGGTGGCTGTCACGTATCACGATAGGGTGTGACTATTTGGCTTTGACGGAAATTGTCTTGGGTTTTACTTCTTCCGCCTTCGGCAGCGTGATGGTCAGGATGCCGTTTTCGAAATCGGCAACTGCCTTGTCTGCTGTCACTTCGGTCGGCAGTGCAATGGAGCGCTCAAACGAGCCCCAGCGGTGTTCGCGGATGTGCCAGGCTTTATCCTTCTTCTCTTCCTCGTGCTTGGTTTCGCCCCGGAGTGTGAGGACGTCGCCGGTTACGTTGATCTGCACTTCGTCGGCTTTGAAGCCCGGGAGCGCAGCCCTGACCACGACCTCGTCGTCGGTCTGGTACATATCGACTGCAGGCGAAGTCCAGCCACCGTCCCTGAGACTGATCGGGCGAGTGAATGCGTCATCGAAAAGACGATCCATTGCCTCACGCAGGGTCATCATCTCACGAACAGGTTCCCAACGGGTTAAGTTAGACATAGCAACCTCCTTACCAAGATTAGTTAATCATTGACGATGCTCTTAATATAAAAAGCCTGCGTTAAAAAAACGCAAGCTCCATATAAAAATTTCGTCAGAGTTCTCTAATTGTCTATTTAGGCTCGTGCTTAAAGCCTTGCAAAGGATTCTTCGAGGCAAAGTATATAAGGCCTACCCTACTGCAAAGTTCAATCTATGGGATATTTGTAGGGCGGGATGGTATCCCGCCAAAATTAAAATAAGCGGGATACCATCCCGCCCTACTTGGTTTCTGCCTTTTGTCTCTTATAATCCACGAAGCGATAGCCTACGCCGCGCTCGGTGAGGATGTATTTGGGGTTAGAAGGGTCTTTTTCAAGTTTCTGGCGCAGATAATTAATATAAAGACGCACGTAATGCGGCTCGTCGCGGTATTCATATCCCCAAACCTTCACCAGCAGTTGGTCGTGGGTCACGACCCAACCCGCATTTTGCACAAGGTGGTAGAGCAGACGGTATTCTGTGGGACGCAGTTTGACGAGTTTCCCCTCCAGCCAGACCTCGCGGCGGTCGAAATCGATCTTGAGGCGGTCATCCACTTCGATAATGTCGTGCATGGAGCCGCTGGCGCCCTCCGTGCGGCGGATTACAGCTTTAACGCGGCTGACCAGTTCACGGGGACTGAACGGCTTGGTGATGTAATCGTCGGCGCCCAACTCGAGGCCGCGCACCCGGTCATCTTCCTCGCCTTTGGCAGTCAGCATGATGACTGGCACATTACTGCCTTCACGGATCGTTTCCAGCACCTCGAACCCGTCGAGATCGGGCATCATCACATCGAGCAGGATTAAGTCGGGGGTGACATCGCGCAGTTTTTGGATGGCTTGCTTGCCATTGAACGCCTCCGCGACCTGGAAGCCATCGTGCTCCAGGTTCATGCGGATGAAACGCACCATGCGTTCCTCATCATCCACCACGAGGATGCGGCGACGGTCAAACTCTTCCGGCATGGATCATTCCCTCACAAACCCGATCAGGTTCTCTTCGTCTTCACTTTCCAGGATCTCGATCAGAGTGATTCTGTCTATAGGCCAGATCACCTTAACTACATTGTGTTCCAGATAATGTATGTCCTTGCCATCGCGCAGGCGTGGGTTGGACACAACAATCAAGTTATCAGAGGGCTTCGGCAGATCCTCCACTTCCCCCAGAATCGAGGGCTCGCCAGAAATATGCAAAATCACGGAATACGCCATTTCTCTACTCCAGACGAAGTCACCTAAATATTGCGCAGCAGGACCTGGATCTTCAGTTTTCCCAGCGCAACAATGTCACCGTGGCTTAGCGATTCCTCTACATGGGGGTTGATCCGGCGCCCATTGATGTACGTGCCGTTGGAAGAGCCAAGGTCCATGACCAGCACCTTGCTCGCATCCCGTTTGACCACGGCGTGAAGGCGAGACACCCCCGAGGCGTAGGCTTGATAGGGCGTCAGATCAATATCCGGCATGATCGGCTGTCCTTCACTGAGACGCCCCAGCGTGAACTCGTTTCGGGAGGCGAGTGGCAGGATCTTGCCGCTGTCCATCAGGTGCAGCGAGATCCAGCTGTTGACCGGGGGGGCAGGTTCAGGGCGTGGGGATTTCTTAGCCAGCTCCTCGGCTATTTGTTCATCTGTAATCGCTTGGGTGATCAAAGTATCGACACCATCCAGCTGTGCGCCACATTCTGCGCAGAACATGGCTCCGGTGACATTTTTATACT
>JAICRQ010000537.1 GCA_025966435.1 Anaerolineales bacterium
CATCTGGGTGGACGTGAACGATGAGATCCAAATCCTCAATCCCCTTAACAATTCCGTTTTAGTCAGCCGCGATATCGCCCCCCGGCTCGGGCTGGACCTGCAAGGCGGGCTGCAAGTGCTTCTCGAAGCAGACCTGCCGGAAGGCTCCGAAGTGGACCCGCAGGCCATGGAGACTGCCCGAAATATCGTTGAAAACCGTACGAATGCACTGGGGGTCAGCGAAAACGTGATCCAGCTTGCCGGCGATCGCCGTATCGTAGGTGAATTCCCGGGCGCGGAAGATGCCGACGCCATTCTTGACATTATCCAGCAGACAGGCTTGATGGAATTTGTGGATACCGGCGATTTCCGGCCCGAGGAAGGGTCGATCATTCAAACCGATTTCGCGGGCGGAGGGGCAACTGAAGCGACGCCTACCCCCACAGACGAAAATGGAACAAACCCTCAACCTGTTTATCACACGATCATGACCGGGAGAGAACTGACCAGTGTCAACGTGGGTGTCGGTGCGGCAGGACAACCTGCGGTTGACTTCGTGCTTTCCCCGGAAGGCGCAAGGATCTTTGCCGACCATACTGCCGCAAATATTGGCAAGATCCTGACCATTACATTGGATAAACGTGTAGTTTCGGCACCAGGGATTGAAGGCGCCATCCCGGACGGTCAGGGGCAGATCAGCGGCGCCTTCACTGCAGAAAGTGCGAATGCTCTGGCGGTGCAGTTACGCTATGGCTCACTGCCAGTTCCGCTTAAGGTCGTCGAGACACGCATCATCGGTCCCACGCTCGGCGAGGACTCGCTCCAGAAGAGTCTGACCGCAGGCTTGATCGGCATGATTATCGTCATCCTTTTCATGGTGATCTACTACCGCTTGCCTGGCATTGTCGCGGCGTTAGCTATTCTATTCTATGGCGTGATTGCTTTTGCGATCTTCAAGTATTTTCATTTCACCCTCACTCTGCCGGGCATTGCAGGGTTTCTGCTCAGCACCGGCGCGGCGCTGGACGCCAACATTCTGATCTTTGAACGCCTCAAGGAAGAACTCCGCGGCGGTCGGAATCTCATTCAGGCGATGGATCAGGGTTGGAGCCGCGCCTGGTCCTCCATTCGCGATTCGAACCTGGCGGCTATTATTACGTCGCTCATTCTTTACTGGTTTGGGTCCACCTTCGGCGCGACGATCGTGAAAGGTTTTTCACTCACGCTTGCTATGGGCGTCGCGATCTCACTGTTCACGGCGATCTACGTTACGCGTACACTGCTAACCATCGCAATTCGAAACTTCAAGCCGCAAAATCTGGCAACGTGGTTTGGTATATAAGGGACGAGGACAATAACCATGATCGATATCCTCAGTAGACGTTATCTTTACTTTGCAATTTCACTCCTGGTTATCATACCGGGACTCATCCTGCTGGCAACACGCGGTCTGCCTCTTTCGATCGACTTCACAGGCGGCTCACTGCTCGAGGTGCAATTCGAGGGCAGCACTCGACCCGAGAGCGCAGAGGTCATCCAGGTATATGAGGACGCCGGCATCGACGATGCCCAGGTGCAGACGACCGAGGACGGCACGCTGTTAATTCGCTCGTCCTTCCTTGACAATGAAACGCGTGATGTGATTCTTAATGAAATGAGAACGCAAAGTAGTGGGGAAGTTTCTGTGATTCGCTTTGATAGCGTGGGACCCAGCATCGGCGCGGCAGTCGCTTCCCGTGCGGCGCTTGCGGTCGCTGTGGCGGCGCTGGCCGTCATCTTGTATATTACCTACGCCTTCCGAAAAGTGCCGAACGCCTTCCGCTATGGCGTTTGCGCCATCATCGCCATGATTCATGATGTGGCAGTAGTATTCAGTATTGTCGGCTTCGGGGCTCTACTCTTCGATTGGCAAATCGACGCCCTTTTCCTGACCGCCCTGTTGACCGTGATCGGGTTCTCCGTGCAAGATAAGGTGGTGGTATTCGACCGCATCCGTGAGAACTCCACGATCCTCCGCCGGCTGGATTATGAGACGCTGGTCAATCATTCGATTGTGCAGACACTCCAGCGCTCGATCAACACCCAGCTAATGACCGTGGAATTCCTCCTGCTGGCACTGGCGCTCTTTGGAGGCGTTACCCTGCAGGAATTCGCGGTGATTTTACTGGTCGGACTCTTCAGCGGGACGTATTCCTCCATTTTCATTGCCGCCCCCATCCTGGTGCTGTGGGAAAAAGAGGAGTGGAAGAATTGGTTCGGGCGCCGCGCTACCGCTTAAAAACAAAGCGACAGCCAGCATAGGCATGGCTGTCACCCGTAATTAAAAAACTCCCCTATGGGGAGTTTTTTATCGAAAGAATACCTTTTCCACTCGAATCCACGAGCCTACGTACCGCGCGAGCAGCATCAGGAAAGAAGTCCGCCGCGCAGACAGCAGATCCGCAGGGTAATCTTCTTCCACATCTTTCAATTTTAGGAGCAAACTGACAATTTCATGGTTTTGATTGATACGGTACATAACCCGGTCTCACATATACGTAAAGATAGCCTTACATATATCCAAGACGGGATAGGGAAGTGGAAGTTACACAGAGTTTCCGCCTGGATACAATCTCGGGCGGAAGAGAAAACAAATTTGAAGTTGTAGAGCGATTTTTAGGTCGCCGGGACAGATAGCGGCACCGTGGCGTCGCCTTACGAGCATTATCTACCCAGCTCCACAGCCAGCACATCGTAATACGTACCGGCGCCAAAGCCATCAATCAGAATGTGGTCGAGGGGCTTCATGTTCGGCAGCTCGCGCAGGAAGGCGATCATGTTCGA
>JAICRQ010000332.1 GCA_025966435.1 Anaerolineales bacterium
GAACGAAACCGCTTTTTGAAGTTTGCCACGGTCGGCGCCATCGGTTCGGTGTTGGATATCCTGATCATGAATTTGCTCACGCAACTCTTCAAGCTGCCGCTGGTCATTGCCGGAACGCTCTCTCTGATCTGCGCCATCGTCAGCAATTTCATGCTTAACCGTTATTGGACGTATCCTGATTCACGCTCACGACATTTCCTTCATCAATTGAGTATGTTCTCCCTGGTGAATCTCGTCGGGATTGCTTTCCGAATTCCCATCCTTCACTTCGTGGAGCCCGTAATGGTGGGTGCGTTTGAGAAAATGGTGCATCTCTCTAACGCATCGGCGGAGGTCATTGCCAAGAACGCGACACTTGCCTTTGCAATTGGCGTTGTGATGATCTGGAATTTCTTCATCAACCGCTACTGGACGTATAATGATATAGAGTAATCCAGTAAATCATGAAACAATCAAGAGAGGCCCGCATCTCTGTTTTGTGCTACCCTTTCGATTGCTATGAAGCATTGATATTGTGAGGGATGTTTATGTCAGGACAACGTATTATTCCAGTGTATAGCTCACGCGGTGAAGTGGAAGCATTTTTAGTTTTCCCATATCTTTTCAATCGCAGCGGGGAATGGATTGGCTGGGTAACAGCGCAGCGGGAGGTGTATTCCGTGATGGGCGCGTATGTGGGCTTCTTAACCAACGATCCGCGCATCGTGCGAAGGCGTTCGGAAGACGATCTCCGCCCCCGGCTGAGAGTCTCGCCGCCTCCCAGCCGTCTCAATACTCCAGCGACGATTCCGCTGGCGCCGCTAATGAGCGACCTGACCCACAGCCTTGTGGATGTTTTGGTGGAAGAGCCCGAGCGCCTGCACACCGTGGACGGCGGTGAGCTTCGCGAAGACATGGATTAATGGAGGTTCACTTTGCAGTTGAACTGCGAAGTGAACCTCCCAGACATGGTAGACTCCTGACAGGATTTATTGATATGCCAGAACGCCTCGCTCCCAAGCCCATCAGTGCTTCACGCACAACTCTTTCCCAGTTGATGCACCCGGAACATGCCAACCTGCTGGGTAATGTCCACGGCGGCTGGATCATGAAGCTGGTAGACGAAGCCGGCGCTCTGGCTTGCATGCGCCATGCACAACGCAAGGTAGTCACGGTCACCATCGACTCGATGGACTTCCGCCAGCCGATACGCCTTGGGGATCTGGTGATCCTGAATGCAGAGGTATCCTATACCGGGCGCACTTCCATGGAAGCGGCGGTGCAAGTCCTCGCAGAGAACCCGATCACCGGCGAGCAGACACACACCAATACGGCGTATCTCGTCTATGTGGCATTGGACGATTCCGGCAGGCCGACACCTGTCCCGCAGCTGCTGGCAGAGACTGAGGATGAAAAGCAAAAAATGGAGCAGGCGCGAGAACGCCAGCAGCGCAGGTTGCAGGAGAGGTAAAAGCAATGATGTCGTTGCGAGGAGAGTGATCTTCCCGACGAAGTAATCTCCTCATTCATCTTCATCAGACCCGCCGTAGACGGCGGCTTGAGCCAGAAATGACCGAACCCGAACTCACCCACACCGAAGAAAAATCTGAACCCAAGGAACGCGTTGCCCACGCGTTCCGAAATTTGCGCGAGCTGGTAGATTACGTCGCAGGCAAGTCGTTGCCGCCTCTGACACCGGAAGATGGCGTTCTCACAGAGTCGTTGCCATTCCCGTTCCTCGCCATTGTTGGTCAGCAAGAAATGAAGCTGGCGTTGCTGCTCGGGTTGATCAACCCCAATGTGGGTGGGATTCTGTTGATCGGTCCGCGCGGTACAGCCAAGACCACCGCCGTCCGCAGTCTGCTCGACCTGTTGCCCGAAGTCGAACGGAGCACCTGCTTCTACGGCTGTTTGCCGGAGGATATCGAGAGCAGCGGCATTACCACGGTTTGCCCGGACTGTGCGAAAAAATATGGCGAAGGGCAGCCGCTGACCGCGCCCGATAAAGTCCGGTTGATCGAATTGCCGCTCAACGCGAAACTGGAAGATGTGGTTGGCGGTATCGATGAGCGCTCCGCGGCACACGAGCGGATGCGCATCCGACGCGGGATTCTGGCGCAGGCAGACCGCAACCTGCTCTACATTGACGAGATCAATTTGCTCGGCGATGACATCGTCGACTCGATTCTCGATGCCGCCGCGCAGGGATCGTACAGCGTGCGCCGCGGTTCGATTGCCGCGACCTACCGCTCGCGCTTTGTGCTGATCGGCTCGATGAACCCCGAAGAGGGACGGCTGCGCCCGCAAATCCTGGACCGCTTCGGCTTGCGTGTGATCGTTCGTGGTCTGGAAGAAGCGGAAGAGAGGCTGGAAGCTTATCGAAGAGTGCAGGCGTATCTGGCGAACCCGCGCCAGATGACAGGACAGTTCTCCGCAGAGATGGAAGCCGCGGCAGATGAGATCCGTAATGCGCGTGAGCAAGTCGGCAAAGTTGTTTTGCCCGACGAGATCGCCAACCCTGCCATTGAACTGGTACAGCGCATGGGAATCGACTCACTGCGGGCAGAGATTACCTGGTTCGAATCGGCACGCGCCTATGCCGCTGCGGATGCACGCAAAGAAGTGACTATTGAGGATTTGAAAGCTGTCGCGCCGATGGCTTTGCGCCTGCGCCGCTCTCCATTCATGAGCGAGTATCTAAAAGGTCAACTGGGGGAAGAAAAGGAATTGAGTTCACTGCTCGGAAGTTTCGGCGAGAAGCCTTCCCGGAACAGGCAAACAAAGCGCACGAAACGCCTCACGAAAAAAACATGATTTCGCCCAAATTTTCGAATCCTGCTTATCGCATCGAGACGAAGCGGCTTGTGGTACGCTGTTACAACCCTTCCGATGCGCCACTGCTGGCGGAGTCTGTTACCGAAAACGTGGAACACCTGCGCCCGTGGATGCCGTGGGTATATAGTGAACCCGAATCGATCGAAGAAAAGTTCCAGCGTCTCAAACGCTTTCGCGGACTTTTCGATCTCGGACAGGATTTCGTCTATGGCATTTTCAACCCAGTGGAAACAAAGTTGCTCGGAGGCACCGGCTTACACACGCGCCTGGCGGATCGTGAATTGGAGATTGGATACTGGATTCACAAGGACTACGTCAATCAGGGGCTTGTGACCGAATCCACTGCTGCATTGATCAAGGTCGCGTTTGAGATTATTCGGGTTCATCGCATCGAGATTCACATTGATCCGGCAAACACAGCCTCCGCCGCGATTCCGCGCAAGCTTGGTTTTACTCACGAGGGTACCCTGCGCGGCAAACTGCGTTTTCTTGATACCTGGCGCAACACTATGATCTGGGGATTAATGGAAAGTGAATATCCGAACAGCCCTTCCGCAAAGGCAGAAATCAAAGCCTTCGATGCGGATGGCAAGCAAGTGTTATGAATCTTTCCCTTCAAGGGTTCTCTGAAAAATCTATCTTCATCCTGCTCGCCATCAACATTCTGATTGGGCTGTTTATATTCCGCAATTACGGCTACTCTTGGGATGAGCCGTTGTTTTACGATTACGGCGACGCACTGGGATATGCCTATTCGCCGCGCGAGTGGTTCAGCGGAAACTTTGACCTGGCGCGTTCGTACGGCTCAAGTGGGGATGATCACAAGACTCGCGGACCTGCTTATTTGCTCCTGGCGCGTGGACCCGTCTATCTCCTGGAGCAACTCGGTCTGGACCAAGCCTCCGCCTGGCACCTGATCAATTTTCTTTTCTTTCAAGTTGGCGTTTACTTCCTTTACCGGCTTGCCTCGCGCTGGATGAAGCCTTCAGCCGCTCTTGCAGCCTCCGCCCTGTTTTCCTGGCAGCCGCTTTTGTGGGGACATGCGTTCATCAATCCGAAAGACCCACCCTTTCTGGTGTTTTTCATAGCAGCTGTATGCCTGGGCTTCGAGATGGTCGATGATTTGGCGGATAAGACAATCAGCGACAGACCAAAGTTCTCCAGTGTTTTTATCCCCGCTATTGTTTTAGGAATCACGACCTCCATCCGAGTCCTGGGTCCGTTGGCTGGCTTACTCGTGCTGGCGTATGCCCTCTGGATGTTTGGAAGAGGATTTCCTGGATATATCCCCCAGCTCGCACTGTATGCGATGATTGCAATCCTTGCAATGTTCGCCACCTGGCCCTTCCTCTGGGAAAATCCGCTCGCAAATTTCATCGAAGTCTTTCGCTTGATGTCCGATAATCCGACGAATCTTTCGGTCTTGTTTGGAGGAGAAGTTTTCCGTGCTGGTGAGCTGCCGCGCAGATACATGCCGTTCATGCTTGCGACGACTCTCAACGAGGCAGTCTGGCCTTTATTCTTATTTGGAATTGTCGTTGGCTATTTCCAGTTGTTCAGGCAGACTAGAATCCTCGATCATGATTTTCAGGCAGCCAACCCGGCAAATAGCTGGGCATCCTTTCGATCTTCCATTGACCTTACAGTAACCAGGAACAAACTCATGTCCCTCACCC
>JAICRQ010000465.1 GCA_025966435.1 Anaerolineales bacterium
GACTGAAAAACAGATGCATCCTTTTGCAGATCTTCATAGCCAATTTCAATCGATCGCAGTCCTGACAACCGCAAAATCATTTGACCGCGTTTGCTTTTGCGCTGCCTGATCTGCAACCTATGGATCAGTGTCTTGGGATCAAGCTCGATCTGCACGTCTTCCAATGGGGGGTCATCCGCCAGCCGATGCGCCTTTTGGATTTTGCGTTTCAATGTTTGTGAGATCACAAAATCAAGGGCGTTCTTCCTCACCAAGTGCACAACGCGAACACGATGAGTCCAGAAATAGATCAATAGCTCCGGATAGCGGTACAGCTGCGAGTACATCAGTTTAAAACCAACTGCACCGCGATGTTGATAGACTCCATCCAGGTAGTGAAAAACCCGTGCAGGACGTATGCCCACCATTTGACCCTTGACCTCATCGAAGCGAGGATAGGCAAAGTCTGCATCCCAATTTTCCACGTGCTTTCTAGGCAAAAAAAGTTCCCCATAAGCTGTAGTATCTTTAAGTTGATTGAGCAGACTAACCAGCCATGTTGAACCGCTACGCTGGGAGGTCAGGATTACAAAGGGTGTTTTTGCCGCTTCATTCTTCACGGACTATCTTTCTCCATTCCTTTTGATATAGTGCCAAGTGTTCATCTGCCTGTTTGCCAGCTCCAAAGATGGCTTCAGCACGAGTTCTGCCTGCCTGGCCCATTTTCTTTGCGCGCTCAGGGTTTGCTAACATTTCAGCCATTGCCTGGCGTAATTGGTCCGTGTCTCCGGGTGGGACAAGTAAGCCAGTCTCCCCTGGGACAACCACATGTTGGCTGCCTGAAACGCAGGTGGCAAGCACTGGGAGTCCACTGGCCATTGCCTCGATGAGCGCCATTGCTAGCCCTTCCCATAATGAGGGCAACACAAAATAATCGCTGGCTGCCAAAAGGTCAGGGATATCCTTACGGCTGCCCAGGAAGTGAATGTGCTTCTCCAGTCCTAATTGTTGGACCTGCTGTCGCAATGAGTCACGGAGGGGACCATCCCCGGGGAACAAGATATGCAGTTTATTGTTTTGTGCGATTAATGGTGCTGCTGCCTGAATTAGATAGGAATGACCCTTTTGCTCTTTAAGTGTCCCTACCAGGATCATCACCTGGTCTTCTGCTTCCAGGCCGAGGCTTGCGCGGATTGCCATCCTGTCGACTTTCCGCTGGTATCGCCGGACGTCCACACCGTTGCAAATGGTTACGATGCGGCGCTGGTCCACGCGAATCGTTTGCTGGATGGCTTGCTCTACTTCATCTGATACGGCAATAAAACCATTTATTCGGTTAGCAACCATCCGATAAAGTGCGTTATAAATAAACCTTTTTGGTTTCAACAGCCAGCGCTGTCCGGGCAGTTGGTCAGCACGTAGCTCGAATAGATAGTTATGCACTGTCCAAAATATAAGGAGATTTGGGTAACTGACCTTGAGAGAGGCCACTAAAAAATCAAGGCTGCGCAGTAGATGTGTCTGGACGACGTCGATCTGATACTTTTGGATCAGACGGATCAATCCCTTTCGAATGCCTACTATCTCCTTGAGAAACAGGGGCAGGGAAAGGAAACTATGACTCCTGCCAGGCAACACCTCAACGGTGATTCCCATTGCCTCAATCTCGCTTCGCAATGGCCCATCTCGGAGTGTGCAAACGACTGTTGGTGATCCACGCTCAATCAAGTATGCGGACAGCGTGCGAACCACTTCTTGTGCACCACCGATATCCAGGTTGTTGACCACCTGCATGATGTGTAAGGGACGATGGGTTGTATTCAATGGATTCTCGGTAGTTTAGTGCCTATTTCACGTAGCCCAGAGCGCGTAGCCGGTCGAGGATGACCTCTTCTCCTGATGGCGTTTCTTCCAGGATGGATTGTGCTTCTTCCTCGGAAGGCCAGCGCCCGAACGCTGGTCCGAACTGTACGGGGTGCGCCTGTACACCGGCCGGATCGAAGATCTGCGTTATAACTTTGCCGTCCATATCTTCAGGGATGGGCAATCCCAGCGCGTACAAAATCGTTGGAGCTAAGTCTGTAATGCTCAAGTCTGCTAAGGGATCAGGAGTGTGAACGATCTTTGGTCCTTTGGCAATGAAAACCCCTTCGATATGATGTCCACCCGGGTCGCTGATTTGCGGCCGGTCGGTGACAATCGAGCTGTAGTTGCTTAATCGGTCGCTACTGCCATACTCAGGGTTCATCAGAATAATGATATCCGGCAGGTCATCCACGTGTTCACCCCAGAAGCAGTCTTCGCGCCGATATACCTCTCGCACAATAGGTTTCCCGTTGGTTGGATCCAGGGTTTCCCGAATCTTCCGAATCAGTTCATCGCGCAGACGTTCACGTTCCTCGCCTTTTGCATGTACATAAATGCCGCCCACAGGATCGAATATCTTTACATAATGCGCTTTTGACTGCGCATAATCAATTCGAGCGGTAGGAGCCTCCTTGGCTTTTTGTATCACTTTACTGCTGTATAGTCCCGGCACCAACTTCAATATCCGGCGAATCGAATCACGCGGGATGCGCAATCGTAGAAGCCAGCCGTCCACGGACTTACTGCTGCGCTGGTCTATCGCAAGAAAGCCATTTTTATACAGCCAGTTGTTCCAGTGGGTGTTTTTGTGATAAATGGGTCCCATCCCGTGATCAGACATTACCACTACGGTGGTGTTCTCACCGGCTTTCTGAATGAGCTCCCCAATGTGTTCATCCAGTCGTTTATAAAGTTTGTGAACAGCCTGGTAAAGTGCCTGATGTTCTTCTGAAGCACCTTCTGCGGGCTTTTGGTGGTAAGGCCAGAGGTAATGACCCATCCGATCGGTGGCAGTGAAGACCACCATAAAGGTATCCCAGGGCTGGGTGGACATCAGGTCCAACGCTGCCTTGGCACGCTTATCTTCCATTTCCTCGAATTCCTGGACCAGTTGAAGAGAGGGTTTGACGATGCGCTTTTTGCGAGCCCCACTGACGTCACGTGCAAAGGGTTTCTCGTCTATGAATCGGTCGAGGTCAATTTGATAATCGGTAAGCTGCTTGGAAAGCTCTGGGGGATAGGTGAAGATGGATGCCTGGGGGGGCGTGAGCAGGCAGGTAATCATGAACCCATTTACCGGGCGGGCCGGGTAGCTCATCGGGACGTTGATTGCGCCTACCTTTCGATCATGGTGCGCCAGGATATCCCATAAGGTGGCAGATTGAATACTGCGAGCATCCACCACGTCGATTTTATCGGCTTTCTGTTGTATGTCTTCCGTTTCAGCAGCGTCATCGAGTGGGATAAAGTGGAATACCCCATGCTTACCCGGATTCTTACCGGTTAGAAATGTGCTCCATGCTGGAGCAGTTAAC
>JAICRQ010000331.1 GCA_025966435.1 Anaerolineales bacterium
ACATCCACCATGCCGCTGGCGACGGCGAGGTATCCCTGTCGCAGCGCCGCGCCGCCCGAGGCCCCCGCGGCTTCGACCGTCACTGCCTCGATGCCAAGCAGACCCGCATAATCTGCCACCAGGACGCCAAGGTGCGCCTGGTTTGACAAATTCGGCGCGAGCATATTACCCACAAACAAAGATTGCGGTTTGAGCCCGCCTGCATCCTTTACGGCATCTCGAAGGGCGGCGAAAGCCAGATCACGCAGACCGATATCCCAGTGCTCGCCGACTTCGGTTTGTCCGATTCCTGCAATAACGACTTCTATCATAAATAAATTCCTAAGCTGATATTAGACAATTCGATTCTCGAAGATCAATCGTCGAATATCGTGTTTTATTTCCAAATCCTCTTCAAAAACTTGATCTTCTCAACCGTCTGGTAACTCTCACCGCCTTCGTGACCGTTGTAGGGATAGACTTTGATGTCCTTCTCGCCAGCCCAGTGGTTGTACGCGGCATAGACTGTGGAAGGTGGACATACCTGGTCCATCAAGCCAATAGAGAATAATGTCTTTGCTTTTGCCCTTGCAGAAAAATTGACCCCATCGAAATACGAAAGTGTACGAAAGACCGTGTCCACTTTATCGCGATGGATGTGACAATACTCGGCAATCTCTTTATAGGGATATGTATCTACAATTTCTGTGGCGCGACGGTAGTGACACAGAAATGGCACATCGGGCATTGCTGCGGCTACGTCTGGGACCAAGCCAGCCGCGGCGATTGTGATACCTCCACCCTGTGAGCCGCCTGTTACGGTGATCCGGGATGCATCCACTTCTGGATGGCTGTGCACTGCCTCAATGGCGCGGACCGCGTCGGTGAAAACACGACGATAGTAATAATGCCTCGGGTCGAGGATCCCTTTGGTCATACTGCCGGGGAAATGCGCGTTGCCGCCATCGGCGTATAGATCGGGCGTATCGCCCGCCGACCAACCGCTTCCCTGCCCGCGTGTGTCCATCACGAAGTGAGCATAACCGGCGCTTGCCCAGAGCAGCCAGTCGGTGGGGAAGCTGCGCCCACCGCCATAGCCGATATATTCGACAACACAAGGCAACTTGCCATTGCGTTGGCTCGGGAGAATCAACCAGCCTTTGACAGGCTGCCCGCTAAAGCCATTGAATGTGACGTCGAATGTTTCCTGCGCGAGGAGTCCATAATCCACTTTTTCGAAGGTCGCGTGCAGTGGAAGTGCCCGCGCTTCATCCAACGTGGATTGCCAGAATGCATCGAAGTCCGCAGGTTCGTCGCGTTCCGGGCAGTAGGTTTGGAGTTCCTTAAGAGAGAGATCGAAGAATGCCATGGGAGATCCTCGGTGGCGATATTCGATAAGTCGATGTTCGATTCTCGAAGTATCGAATATCGCTTCTACCTCATCGCCAACTTGCCGCGGAAGCGTACATAGGTCGCGTAGTCGATCTCTGTGCGGCGGGCGATGTAATCCTGGGTCCTGGTTGCCAGCCCGGCGCGTTCGGTGATCTTGTCTGTGACGACGATATCGAAGGCATCCGACCCAGCCCCGGAGCCGAACGAGACCATGAGGATGCGATCCCCCGGCTTGGCAACGTCGAGCGTGGCGGTGAGTCCGATCACGGCGGCTCCTGCATAGGTATTGCCGATCATTGGGACAAGGAGTCCCGGCTGGATCTGTTCCATCGAAAAGCCGAGCTGCCCCGCGACCCGCTGGGGGAACTTTGTGTTCGGCTGGTGAAAGACAGCCCACTGATAGTCTTTTGCGGTCGTGCCGGATGCTTCCATGAGATGTGTGGCAGCTTCAGTAATGTGCTTGAAGTAGGCAGGCTCGCCTGTGAAGCGCATGCCGTGCTCGGGATACTTTTGATTTTCCCGCCGCCAGAAATCGGGTGTGTCGGTGACGTAAGAGTACGCGGCGTTGATGACTGCCAGCGACTCTTCTGCCGGACCAAGGATGTACGCGCCGCCGCCCGCGCCCGCGGTGTATTCAAGTGCGTCGCCGGGTTTGCCCTGGGCAGTGTCCATGCCGATCGCCATCGCATAGTGACCCATACCCGAACCGACCAGACCCATCGCCGCAACGAGAGCTTCGGTGCCCGCTTTACAGGCGAATTCCCAGTCCGCAGCCTGGGTGTTGGGGACCGCGCCGATCGCCTCGGCGACGAGAGTGGAGGTCGGTTTCACCGCATAGGGATGCGACTCCGACCCCACCCAGACCGCCCGCAGCTCGTGCGGATCAATCTGGGCGCGTTTCATCGCGTTGCGCGCCGCTTCGATGGACATAGTGATGACGTCTTCGTCCATGCCAGGGACCGCCTTTTCCTTAATCGGTAGTCCGCCTTTGCCGCCTGTCCAGACACGTGCCACTTCCTTCGCAGGCAGGCGGAATCTCGGTACATACGCGCCATAGCCGACGATTCCAACCGGCTTGGCAGGTTTGAGTAAAGTGGGGGAGTGTGTGTGAGGGGTTGTCATAGTTTTCCTTCTAACTACATTGTAACTTTTGATTCTAATGATTTATTAAAGTGATGCGCAAAAATACCAATAACGATCTTTGCGAGTGGTTTCGGCCCAATCGCCACCCATGAAATCCCGAATTGGATGCGTATCGTTTGACCGATACATATATCCAGAAAAGTTATCTAATACCCCTCGATAGGTGTAAAAGAAAATACTGGTAATGCCATCGCTGGTATCAACCATAATATCACCACCGCCCTTTGAGAGGTATCGGTAGTCAGGCGGAAGTTCAACTCGACCATATTCGTTCGGTTTTAATTGGCCACTTTCAACCATTTGGATTATGTATTCATATCCATTTCTGTTCATTGTGAATTCAATGCTTAGTCGGATAGTTGTAAAAGGAACATAAAGCAAGATTAATAAAGTACTGCCATTGATAATGATTGGCAAGAAGGATTTCCACGAATATATTCTGAAATCAAAAGGAGCAGAAATAGCGGATATCAAAGTTAATATTCCAAGAATTGCCCACAGACTCAATAATAAGAATGGCAATAAGAAGGGCGTGAATATTTCGACAAGATCCCATTGGAAAAAGGTGAAGCTAATCAGAAACAAATCAAAAGCTGCGCAGAGCTTTATGAATGATGAATAAACTACTTTATTACTGTTAGCTATGGCTGTATCTTTGCTCATTTTTAATGATTATTTTTTAGGATCTCTTTAGTATTCAATTTCCTTTTACGTTTTGTTTGCTAAAGACTTCAAAATCTGTTCCGCTCGATCAATTCTTACAATTCTCTCTGCCACCATCTGTGATGCAACTTTTTCAATCAACTCTCCACTCGCACCCGCTGCGATCGCGACCTGCCGTGCGTGTAGCGACATATGTCCACGCTGGATGCCTTCGGTGGAGAGGGCGCGCAGGGCTGCCATATTTTGCGCGAGACCAACAGAAACAATGATCTCAGCCAATTCACGAGCAGTCTTCACGCCCATCAGTTTGAGCGCGGCTTGTGCCCCTGGGTGTACTTTGGTCGCCCCGCCGACGATTCCTACCGCCATCGGCATCTCCAATGTTCCAACCAAATTTCCGTCCCCATCTTTGCTCCAGGTGGATAAGGAAGTGTACCAGCCGGAGCGTGCTGCATAAGCATGGGCACCTGCTTCGATCGCTCGCCAGTCGTTGCCAGTGGCGATGACGACCGCGTCTACGCCATTCATGATACCCTTGTTGTGGGTCGCGGCGCGGTAGGGATCCACTGCAGCGAAGGCGTAGGCGGCGATGATGCCATCCCGTACTTCCTCGCCGCTGTAAGACAGGTTGCCAACCTGTCCTACTGTTTCAAACGCCAGCTCGTTTACAGGAATCGTACATCGTGCCCGGGCGATCCGCCGGTCTGCTAGGTTGGAAAGGATACGCAAATGGACCTTCCCACCGGTAATCGCTTCCACCCTCGGCGCAAGCCGCTCGCAGGCCGTATTCACGGCGTTTGCGCCCATAGCGTCGCGGACGTCATAGATCAGATGAACTACAAGAAAGGGACCGATAGGGGAGGATTCGAATATTCGAACATCGATATCCCTTGCACCCCCGCCTCTTGATTTGAGAGAAGATTCAGCACTGTCTACATATGCAATCAATTCGGATTTCTGTTCCAGGACGTTTCGCGCAGCTTCGTGTAAATCCTCAATTTGAAGGACTTGCAACTGACCGATCATCAAGGGTTCGGTGGTTGCCGCGATGAATCCGCCGCCCGCGCGGACGAGTTTTGCCATGAAGGATGCGCCCGCAACCACCGACGGTTCTTCAATGACCATGGGTACCAACACGTCCCTGCTGTTGACGACGAAATTAAGCGCGATCCCGAGTGGCAGATCATAGGTTCCGATGACGTTTTCGATCATGTGCGTAGCGATGTCGGTGGGGAGACCACCCGTCGTGAATGGAGAAAGCGCTTCGGGAGTCGGAGCGATTCCGGATTCAGATGCTAACGCTTCCAGGATTTTGGCGCGGCGCTCCT
>JAICRQ010000276.1 GCA_025966435.1 Anaerolineales bacterium
ATGGGTTGATTAGCGCTTCGCTGGAGCGTGAGATCTACTTTTACGAAGGGGTACATCTTGGATCCCGTTTACAAGGGCGGCTAGACTATATGACCGTTAGACTTTGTAACGGCAACCATGCGCCCGCCTTTCGGATGTATTGCCGAACGTGACAGAATTCAGCGGCATGATTGATCTAAGGGCAGACTCTCTGTAAAACCGTCGTCACACGGGAAACGTATTCTTAATATACATGAAACCGCTACTACACATTTTGATCGTCGAAGACTGGGTTGACGATGCTGAACTGATCGCTCAGGAAATCCGGCGCGGCGGCTATGAAGTAGACTGGGAACGGGTGGAAACAAAGTCAGGAATGCAGGCAGCGCTCGCACGTCAGAAGTGGGATATCATTCTCTCCGATTACTCCATGCCTCAGTTCAGTGCCCTGTCGGCTCTGGCGACGCTGAAAGACAGCGGGTTGGATATCCCCTTTATCGTTATTTCTGGCACCATCGGGGAGGAGACGGCAGTCGCCGCGTTGAAGGGTGGCGTACACGACTTTCTGGTAAAGGATAAGCTCGCACGGCTGATCCCGGCAATCGAGCGTGAGCTCCGCGATGCCGAGGCAAGGCGTTCCCAGCGTGAAGCGGAGACAAAATACCAGTTGCTGGTAGAGCGGCTTCCCATGATTGTTTACTTGAGCCCAGTGGATAATATGCGTCACACTACCTATGTGAGCCCGCAGATTCAAACCATCCTCGGTTATAGCCCCGAAGAGTGGCTGGCAGATCCGAATTTCTGGCAAACCAGGCTTCATCCGAACGACCGGGAGGGTGTGATCCATACGGTGGAGGAAAGTGAGCGCACCGGTGAGCCTTCCAGTATGGAATACCGGATGCTGGCACGTGATGGAAAGGTGGTCTGGTTTCATGACCAGGCGGTGCTTCTGCGTGATGACAAGGGACAACCCCTCTACTGGCAGGGGATCAAGGTCGATGTCACCACGCGCAAACAGGCGGAGGCAGAGATCCTCTCGTTGAATGCGGAGCTCGAGCGGCGCGTGCAGGAACGCACAACGGAATTGGAGCGCGCGTTGCGCACCAAGGATGAATTTCTGGCAAGCATGAGTCATGAACTCCGTACCCCCTTGAATGCCATCCTTGGTTTGTCAGAGAGCCTCGCGGAGCATGTGGCAGGTCCGCTGAATGAGAAGCAACAGCGTTATGTGAAGACCATCAGTGAGAGCGGCAACCATCTCTTATCCCTGATCAACGACATCCTGGACCTGGCGCGTATCGAATCAGGTCAGGTTGTGCTGAACATCAGCGAAGTGGACCTTCGGCAGGTCTGCCAGGCCAGCCTGCGGATGATCAACCAGATGGCACATAAGAAGGAACAGGAAGTATCCCTGGAGATCGAAGACGGTGTAGATTTCATCTGGGTGGATGAACGCCGTCTCAAACAGATCCTGGTGAACCTGTTGAGCAATGCCGTCAAATTTACACCTACAGGCGGCAGGCTTGGGCTTAAAGTACAGGGGGATTTGAATGAAAAGAGGGTCATGTTAACCGTCTGGGATAATGGGATCGGAATCAGTGAGAACGATCTGGCGCGCTTGTTTAAGCCATTCGTGCAGTTGAATTCTGGTCTCTCCCGGGAAGCGTCGGGGACAGGACTGGGATTGGCGCTTGTGGCTCAGATGGTACGTCTGCATGGCGGCAGTGTAGATGTGAAAAGTCAGATCAATGAGGGCAGCCGTTTCACCGTCACTCTGCCCTGGGAACCGGCGATGGCGACAGATGCCGAGCTGCGAATGAAGAGTACGGGGAAATTCCGCGCCATCCGACCGGAAGCCAAAGACAGACCAATCATCCTGCTCATTGAGGACACGAAAGAAGCAACTGCCATGGTCACCGATTATCTGCAAATGGCAGGGTATCAAGTTCTGACAGCACGGGAAGCCATGACGGGCATGGAGCTGGCAAAGCGGGCCCGCCCCGACCTGATTCTGATGGATATCCAGCTGCCGGGCATGGACGGTCTGGAGGCGATCCGGCGTCTGCGTGCGGATCCGGAATTTCGCACGCTTCCCATCATTGCGCTGACCGCCCTGGCAATGCCCGGAGACCGCGAGCGCTGCCTGGCAGCCGGAGCGACAGATTACGTCACAAAGCCGATCAGCCTGAAGAGGTTGGCGGCTATGATCGATGAAAATCTGTTGATGTGATTCTCCCTGTTCCAGCTCTGATTCGGGTTTTCCTCTAAATCCTAAACTCAGTACAAATATCTAGACAATGTGCGTCCACGCCTATGGAAGTCTGGCCGGTTGTGACCTACAATACTGGATAAATATATACAACTTTGACGAACGATCAGCGGAACTTTAGAACCCTTTAACGCTCAAGTCGCAAAGTAAATCTACTATCTTTCAGGAGTTTCAACATGGAAATGATTAAAGTTTCTGCCAATTCTCGTACCTCGGCGGTTGCCGGGGCTATTGCCGGGGTGGTACGCGAGCATCACCGAGCAGAGGTACAAGCGATCGGCGCTGGCGCTGTCAACCAGGCGATGAAAGCCCTGATCCTGGCGACTGGCTACCTCAAGAATGATGGTATTTATGTGTGCTGTGTGCCTGAGTTTGCTGATGTCACGATAGAGGATAAGGTCCGCACGGCGATCAAGCTCGTGATCGAGCCAAGCGCCGACTCAGATTTCTCCGCCATCCGTTTTTCTGCCAACAACCTTCGGGCAGATCATGCCCGGGTGTAAGCAGATACGAACCAGTATTAAAAGCAAAGGAGCCGCCCGGAATGGGCGGCTCAATGCATGACGGGCTATGATGAGGGCAAATGGATGGTCATGACTCCCCGTTTACAGAGGCAGGGCAGAATAATGAACAAGGATGCAGGGTGTTGTGCATGACGAGACGGCGATGTGCAGTGATGATCGTAATAAATTCTTTTGTTTCAGCCCGCCCCTGCTTTCTTATTTATTATAGGGATTTTAGTTTTTCCCGTAAGTTCCATTCTTCATAAATTCGGATGACATTTGTCATATTCAGTTCGTTAGACTCAGAGTGATGTGTCGCCAAAAGCAAAACTCCGCCTCGAGCGGAGTTTTGCTTTTTAAGATCTCCTGCGCAGATGGAGTTCGGATCCTATTCATTTAAAATCAGAAAATGCAGTCCGATTTGCATCCTGGTCTCCTATAGAATTACAGTGGCAGCATATATCTGTTGAACAAGGACCTTGTATGGCGACTATCTTGCGCGCTCTGATTGTTGAGGATTCGGAATATGACACCCAGACTATGCTGCGTGAACTGCGGCGCGGCGGCTATGAGGTAGACTGGGAACGGGTAGAAACGCGTTCTGCCATGGAGCGGGCGCTTTCCGAGCGCACCTGGGATCTCATTCTGTGTGACTACACATTGCCGAGATTTAGTGCTGGGGATGCACTGAGAACGCTCCAGCAGAGCGGCCTGGATCTTCCCTTTATCATTATTTCCGGCACGATCGAGGAAGAAAACGCTGTGGATATGCTAAAAGCCGGCGCCCACGACTTCATTGTCAAGGGACGGATGGCGCGGCTCCTCCCTGCAATAGAGCGGGAGCTGAAGGACGCGCAGACCAGGCGTCTGCAACGTGAAGCAGAGGTGCAAAGGCAGGAGCTGATGGCACGCCTGGAAGCGATCAATTCGGAGATCGAACGATTCACCTATCTCGCCTTCCATGATCTCCGGGCGCCGTTGATCACTATTAAGGGATTCGCCGGGGCGCTCGAACAGGATCTGGAGGCAGGTCGGCATGACCAGGCACTCAGGGATATCCAGCGGATTGGGGGGGCAGCAGATAGGATGGATGAAATTCTTTCGGACCTTCTCGAGTTCGCCCGGATCGGGCGGGTAAGAAGACCTTCTGAAGACGTAGATAGTCAGCAATTGGTACAGGAGGCGCTTCAAAAGCTTGACGGCCTCATCCGGGCAAAAAGCGTTACCGTAAAGATCTCGCCTGACCTTCCTCAAGTGCACGGAGACCGGATACGGCTGCGCGAAGTGTTCGAGAACCTGATCGAGAACGCAGCCCAGTATACGTCCGACCGGAAGGAGCCTCTGATCGAGATCGGCACAAGATGGCAGGATGATCAGCAAATCATTTTTGTGAGGGATAATGGACAGGGAGTGGACCCTCGTTACCATAACAGAATTTTCGAGCTATTCGAAAAACTGGACCCCAACACGCAGGGACCGGGTATTGGGCTGGCTCTTGCAAGGCGCATCATCGAGGTACATGGCGGCAAAATTTGGGTGGAGTCAGGCGGCGAGGGACGGGGCTCCACGTTTTGTTTTACCCTGCCAGAAAAAAGCGAGGTCAAGATTCTCTTAAAGTGAAAAGGAAACTTCCGAGGCATTGCGCCGGAAGTTTCCTTTTATTTGTTTACCTGTTTACCTTCTTAATTCCCTTTCCACTCAAAGTCGTACACGGTCGTCAGGTGCTGGAAGCCATGCTTTGCCACAATGGGTTGGCTCATAGAACCGGCTTCAACCACCGCGTACCGATAACCGCGTTCCCGGATCTCTTTGAGCCGTGTCTCCAGCAGATTGGTATACAGCCCCTGTTTGCGGTATTCGGCGATGGTGGAACCTGCAAATAGTGTTGCGAACTGCCCGCGCGGGAAGTAGGTCCAGGCGATGGAGGCTGGCTCATCCTTCACATACGCCGCGTACACGCTCAAGTAGCCGGGGACCTGGAGATGACCACCAAGCCGGTCGTTAACCCAGGTGTTGTGCCCACCCCAGACATTATCCAACACATGGATAATGTCCTTAAGACCATCCATAGTATCGATGCGCCGGATATCTGCCGCAGCAGTGTGATAGGGAGTAGGGGGCATGTGTTTTAGGTCCAGCACCATCACGGCTGCAGGGTCGTTATCAGGGGCAAACCCATGCGTGAGGAGTTCCTCTTTCAGGTTTGGCAGCAGATCGTGGTCATACACTTTCCAGGTAAACGGCTGATCCAGTGGCAGAAAGTAATCTACTTCCTGATGAATCACCTCGTGAAGCTTTGTCTCATTCGCAAACGTGAACGACACGAAGTTCATGCCGGGCGCCTTGCGAACAAAGCGGACTACATTGTTTGTGATCTCTTTGCGTGCTTCCGGATACATGATTCGCAGTCGCAAATCTTTATCGTATCGTATCAAAAGATTATTCTTGTTCATGATA
>JAICRQ010000039.1 GCA_025966435.1 Anaerolineales bacterium
ACAACGATACTCAGGAACTTGCTAATCTGAAGCTTATCCAGAGTGAGCAGGTTCAGCCATGTGTTTCCACGGGCTGTAGAGGAGGACGAGCTTATGCCGATCGTCAGTATGCTAAAGGCTATTGAGGCCAGCATAAGGTGCTTCGCCCCGAATTCTGGCAAGCCGTTAATGACAAGCAGGTCAGCGGCGAAGATCACTGCAATCGTTGCTAACCCAACCAACAGCCATTCGCTAATGTAGCGCTGGCTAACGGAGGAGGTTAGAACAATGCCAGCCAGGAAAACAGCGAGCCCGCCCAATGCCAAGGAGACTTGCCTGGGACCAATGCCTTGCGATCCACCAAAATTGAGAAGATCAGCAACCAAGACTAGGACCGTTATTCCGGCACCAGTCAAAATAAGCATTATGGGTAAAAGCCTGTTCCACCAGTGATTTTGGGAAAGAATGCGTTGCACAGGCAGACGTCTCCTCTACTGCTTGGAGTTAACCAGTTGAGCGATATCGGCAACAGTATCGAGGTAATCGGCCATTGTCTCATGCGCTTGAATTTGGATCTTAAAGCGTTCCTCGAGAAATAAAACCAGTCTAAGCGTTGCGAGTGAGTCGAGGATGCCTCCAGTGATCAGCGGAGTCGAGTCGGTCAGCGCCGCCGGATTCTCTCCGGGGAGAAATTCTTCAAGGATATACTCTTTGATGACTTCTTTTACTTCTTGCATTCGTGGTTTCCTCCATATCTTTTGCCTCCCGTCATTCCTCAATGCCATCGAGTGGGAGGTTTATTCGTTAAGGCGTTACGATACCAGCTTGATTCTAAGGCCGGTTGAGAAGCTTATGGGTCTCCATAAATACTTCGATCTTTTCCGCCACAAATTCATGACCAGATTGATTCCAATGGCCATCGTTTGGAATAAGCATTTCTTCAGGGTCAAACTCTGGTATTGATTCCACATCTAATACCAAAAATCCTTCGTTTCGCAATGTGTTAATGAAGTCTTTGTAAGTTTCGCTTGATGGGCTATTCCACCACCTGTCTGTGGCCACGATCATAAACTTTGCCTTCCTTGACTCAGCGATATGTTTCATTTCATTGATGAGAGCTATCGTTAGCTTAAAGGGTTCGCTTTTGGCGCTTGTGCCAGAGACTGGCGAGGCTGCCTGACCCGAACTAACCTTTGCATTACTGTATAAGGAACGTAAGTCAAAATATCTTTGAACGAGAAAATAGGCGAGGGCAGAGCGTTGTGATAGAGAATATATCAGTCTCCCCTTTGGACCGGTTTTAGGAACCGGATAACCCGTTGCGACGAGCTGGCCATCTTCCAACATAAATTTCGGCTTATAGTAGATTGTGTTGACAAGCAATTGATCGTTGTCACCCACATCGTTACCAGCAACTACTAGTATGACAAGATCGGTTTCGTACTTAATTCCTTCACTCTTGTACCAGAGCAGCTCTTGGTCAGTGCTGTACCCGGAGACACCGGCATTGATCACCTCAACATCCAACGAGTTTTCCAGTAGTTGTGAGAATCGCTCGGATTCTTCCACACCGTAACCCCATGCAAATGAATCACCAAGCACTAATATCCGCTCCCTATCATGTTGACGTTTATAGGAGCGCTGGCGATCTCGCAAACCGTTTTCATTGATTCGCACAATGGTACGAAACTGCAGCGTTTCAAAGTTTCCCTCTTGTCCGGGCTCGTGAGACCATCCCAATATAGAATCATATTTCCAAAAGCGATCTCGCTCTGGACTCACATACAGTGGGTCAATACCCATGAGCCGCAGTGCTATCTCACTCAGAAATACGCCAAAGAGGGTGGAGACGAAGAGCAGAGAAAGATTAATCAATATGCTGCGGCTGTTAAAATTCACTATCTTTCCAGTTTTCTGGCTTGCTGCGAAGAGTCCGTAGCAGCCGATAAATAGCGCTTGTCTATCGATCCTCACCTTGATTGGCTCGCCGGATCACAATACCCAGGACGCTGAGTAAAAGAAGTGCAACCGGGACCAGGGCCATAGTAAGAGGTGATATTGGATTGTTGGTTTCATTACGGTACGCTTGGCCCTGAGAGTCGGTTGGCCCACTAGTAACCGCACTTGCCGGGGTGGGCGAAGGCTCAGGAGAGGATGTTGCTGGAGTTAACGTAGGCGGTAACAGCGTTTGGGTAGGGGCCCCCTGGCTTGGGCTCTCATTTCGTGGAAGTTCAAGCGTGCGGGTGGAATAGAGCAAAGTTCTTTCCGCCGCATTGCCTTCGCCTGCCGGTTCTGCCAAAATGACCATCATTTTCCCCTGCTTGTTGACGGCAGCTTCCAAGAATTCCACCGGACTCTCCTGCTCCGAAGACAAGAGCCACTCCAGAGGCGCTTCAGACTGCCAATGGGTACCGTCCCAGAGCCAGTGACCAAGAGTGCCCAGACCAAGACCCAGGAAATGCAATCTGCCAGCAGCATCTCTCGTAACAGCCGCGAGCCCTCTTTCATCCGGCAGACCTTGTGGGTACTGCCATGTTTGTCCGCCATCCAGGGAGACCTGATCCCAGACGGTTGTGGGCGTGTTCTGCGGCTGCCAGAGTAGATGTAAATTCCCACTGTCATCTGCCACAATCTCTCGCCAAGCCACGGGTTCATCAACAACCACCTCTGCATCGTTGAAGGTTTGGCCGCCGTCTTCGGATCGAGTGTAATAAAGAGAACGTGGCTGTAGAGCTCCATCTCCCTGAATCGATTGCTGCTTCCATATGATATGCAAAGAGCTATCTTCCGATATCAACAAAGAGGGCGCGCTGACAAGATCGAAACCTGCCGCTGCTCCATTGAACACTTGCAGGGGCTCTGACCAGGAGGTACCATGGTCTTTTGACTGAACCACGTAGATCCCTCGCTCCTCGTTCACGGGAACAGAATAAACCAGGTATGCTGTGCCAGTGGTATCCCAGGCGACGTCTACCGAACCAATCTCTCCGTCATGGACTGTTGCGAGTCGTGCTGGTGTTGACCATTGGGATTCTGCAGCGGCGTTGCCGCTAATCGCCCGGCTAAAGTAAAGAGCGCCTCTGTTGGTTGGTGCGATAAGAAATAGCTCATTCCCAGGTCCCGCTGTTATCGCTGGCCAGCCAGCGTCCCCGTCTGGCAGATTCAGCACCGGAGTGATGCTTGACCATAACTCGCCATCCCAGGATGTGTAATAGATGACGGGATCCTGGCGCTGACTGAAAAAGGCATGGATTAAGCCATCATCCGTGGTCACTAACTCAACGGCTTCAATCTCAAGGATGTCACTGGTAACGGGTGAAAGCTCGCTCCATACCGGCGTCATGAACCATGATGAATCGGACTCCAACGCCTGGGAAGTGACCCATACATCGCCACCTTCTCCCTTGTCACAGCCAATAATGTACAGTCGCTCTCTTATCAAAGAGGTCCGATGGCAACCATACTCGACCTTCGTGAAAATCTCTGGATCGTCGAAACCATCCAGGGCCGGTTGTTCCTGCGGCTCGCTCCATTGGATGCCATTCCAGGCAGACAGATAGATCTGGCTTTCTGTTTCCGTCAGAAAGTACAACGGCTCCTCAGCGTTATTTGCCAATCCTGTCACAAATTCGTTTGACTGTCCGCAGCCTAACAAACCATCGATCATTGGTTGTGGGTCGCTCCAGGTGGCGCCCACATCGCTGGAGGACTGATAAACCTGGGTGCATGCGCCTTCTGGTCGGCCGCTTTGCCAGACAAGCACAACGCTTTTCTTATAAGCGCCCACGTGAATATTGAATGGTTCAGCTAGTCCGGGATCTGGCACCGGACCTGCGACGAGCTCTGGTTGTTCCCAGCTCTCCCCGCCGTCCGCGGATTGCACCAGGAGCACCTGTTTACGACGCCGGTTATCCCAGGCGATATATACGCGCTGTACATCCTCTGTCTCGGCTGTGGCTATGCTGAGATTGGCTTCGCCTTCACCCAGCCTGCGCAGATACGGAGATTCATACAGTAGCTCAGGTACAGCCCAATTCCAGCCACTATTTCTGGAACGCGTGTAGTAGATGCCAGCCGGATATTTGGGAGCGTCAAGCGTACGGAAATAGGCCAGGTGCCAATCCCCGCGCGCGTCAACGGCTACGGCAAAAGATGCCACATCAGACGCTACGACCCCCCCAAAATCCCATGCCGAGACCTGTTCGAAATTTTGATTTGTCACTTTGCTTGTGAACAGTTTATTTTCAGGAGAAATCCAGAAAGCGAATACATACGGACCGGGACCAGCAATGAACAACGGATTTGGGCCGGTGTAAGTTGCCAATTGAGACCTGTCACTGGACTCACGGTCGGCCGGCATTCTAAATAACCGATTCAAGTCGGTCGTCTTTGGTACGCTCCATTGATCGCCATCCAGCCGAGTGTATACAAAGTTCGCGATGTCATCCTGCCACACAGCCTGTACGACCGTATCAGAGTCGATCACAAGTTGTGGGTTCACAGCCACACCTGAATGGGAAAGGTTCAGAGGCACAACCCAAAGATTATCGCTAGACTGGGCCAGAGCCCATGAAGGCGGGATGGACGCGACCAGGAGGGCGCTGGCCAACCATACTCCAACTAGCCTGAATATCCATTTGTGTTGTCGGAACTGCAATCTCGTTACCATAATCTTCTCACGGTTAATCCTGATCCTGAGGATCAGCTAGAGTTTTACCGGTTTTGTCAGTTTGCGGCCTGTGCACCCTGTTCGCATGGCTCGTAAATCCTGGAACTGAGGTTATGTTCCTCAGGCTGTGGATTGTAATAAACGAGGAAGTTCTGCATCGAGCCGTCAAAAACCATTTCGTAAGACGATACGAGGAAATACCTGTCTTCCGGCCTCGGTAACTGCTCATCTATCTGCCCAAGTCTTGGAGCAAGGATATGGATATAGTCTGCATACAACCCCTGGCGATACCGTTCATGGCAGTGGCGATACGATACCAACTGCTCATAAATATATGATTCTCTGTACGTGTAGGGCAGCATGCCCGCTGCATAGGTAATGATGCGCGGACGGCGAGCGCTGTCTCCGTTCGTCACAGCCCAATGCTTCTCGATAGCTGAGGCCTCCTGTTTTAGAATTTGCATGAATCCGACGTAATCGCGGATACCAAGTGCCCGGTATTCCCCGATCGAAGAGATCCCGTTGATGGAATGATTATAGGTATATGCATTTTGATAGAGCTGAAACAGCATTAGACATAGAAGAAATCCTGTGAACAGGTATGCAGGTCTTCCAGCTAACAGGTTTACTTTCCCGGTTTCAGATGCACGGCGAAGGAGATCCACCACAAGGATGACGGTTGAGGGAATATACGGAACAAAGAATCGGAAAGAAAACATCATGTGATGGGTTGCCATCGTCAACCCATATAAAATCTCTAACAATAGTCCTACATAGAGCCACCACAGGCTTTTGAAGTGCTGATATAGCATATCCAAGGTTCTATGCTTTGGTACCAGTAGTACAAAAACCAGAGCTACGACAGGAACGATTCCAATATATAGAAGGTAAGAAGCTATATAAAGCCCGTTGGAAATCAACCCTCCTAAATTTCCTTCTGGAGTCTTAACATAAAATGAAGTTGGGAGGAGATCACCGTAGTAATAAAGACTGACGACTAACCAGGCTAGGGGCAAAATAGCTGCTGCAGCTAAAGCAATAACAATGTGCTTAATCGATTTTGATTTTGAAGCGCCATAAAGAGCAATTGGAAGAAAAAATAAGATTGAATCATAGCGGGTAAGAAAAGCCAGTCCAGCCAAAAGGAATATCACAGATAGCCCATTGAGACTGAATGGGGGTGGACGGAGGGCTAAGATCACCGTAATGGTTGTCAGAAAAAGCAGAATAGGAGTTTCCAGTCCTCCAAAGGTCCACAGTAGTACGCAGGGAGGAAGTAACAATATGACAGCTAACACTTGCAAATGAAGGTGTTCTCTATATCGATACCAAACGCGCAGTGCTGAAAAAAGCAAAAGGGCTAAAGAAATTATTTTATTACTGAGAACTGTGTTGCCGGTCGCAAAGAATAATGCTGCTGAAAATATGGCGTGTAGAGGGGAAGTCATTGCATTGATCGGTTCCCCTGCATTGTAGACGAGCGATCCAGTATTGATCCAATTCTCTGCATATCGATAGGTGATATAAGCGTCTTCAGCAGTGAAATTAAAATAAAAAACGGCAGTGATGCCAAGCAAGATGAGGATGGGCAGATGGAGATAGTAAAAGAAATTTCTCATTTCTGCGCTACTGATTTCTGTGTCAGTACTATTTGCTCAACACTCACCAGTCCACCCAAGAAAAGCCAGCCGAGCACACTGGATCGAAAACCGATCAGGCCAATGTTGTAGAAGAAGGGTAGAACCCAATCTCCCATCACCCCTGCTACAACCATCCCTGCCAGCCCACCGAAAGCACCATACACGTAGGCGTGAGCAAATCCTGTTGGCGCTTGCCCTCGGAGCCGCCAGGCTAGCCAGCCCATCTGCCAGAAGAACAACAATAGGCAAGCTAGTCCCACAACTCCGGTCTCGGCGACGATGTCCACATAATTATTGTGTGAGTTGAAGCTGACCGCGTAACCCCTGATAGGAAAAAGCGGTGTATACCAGTAATAATTGGCAAACCCCAACCCCAATATGGGATTAATTTTGATAATCTGAGCCATGATTGACCAGGCATCGAAGCGCGTGGAATAGCTATATTCTTCTGAGTTCACGACTCCCGTCGTCAGATATAAAGCCGTTATAGCTGCGATCAGGATCAGGACCAGCCCGACACGCCAGGAACGAGACCCAATGATGGCAACGATGCAGACGACGGACGGTATCCAGCCCGATTTGTCAGCAAATTTTAGGAAAAATAGAACGTAGAAAGCAGCCAGTACTAGCCCACCGAGTGCCAACCGCCAGCCTACGCGTAAATCCCGATTGAAAGCACTTTGACTGAAAGCTATTGCCACCAGCCAGATATAAAAAACACTGCCCATCGGCTGGAAGAACTCCATTCTTGGGAGTCCCAACACTGGTAAGATGGATCTAGCCATAATTGACAGTGCAGCAACAGCCAAGAATACCCAGGTGATCTTGCTCAACCAACTCAGGTCTTGCACCTGGTTTGCCACCAACAGGAAAATACCAACCGAAAGGACAATGATAAGCAGACCGCCAATTTGGGCGCCGAGAGGCGCATGGAGAGCGAAGGGGAGCCAATCCAATTGCCCCACCCCAAACGAGATGAAGGCTGTGATAAGGAAGGACAACAACGGCCATACAGTCCGAGAAGTTGCGAGCCGCATTTGACCTTGGCGGATCAGCATATCCAGCAGCCAAAGGCAAATCAGCAACGCCACAAGGATCACGGTCACGTTTAGGCCGCTAGGGCCAGTGAAGGGAACCACCATTCCAGCCACAGCGGTGACAATGAAACGAAGAGACGGCCAGCGGAGAAAGGTCAAGATCAGGCCAACCCCCAAGAGTAGAAAGAGGATCAATGTGAGTTGACGTTGCGAAGCTCGAAATGCCAGGGCCGCAATGAACAACAACTGACCGATCACGAGCAGTTGGCGTAGCCAGGGCTGCGGATATTGGATGGAGAAGTTGTGTAAGAGTCTCATGGGTGACAAATCAGTCATCGCAACTCAACAAGTCAAACTTGTAGAATGCGTCCGCCCTTGTTATTGATCTTTCCGAACTTTTTTAATCCTTCCCGATAGCCATGAAATATATAACCGCCTACGATGTACCGGTAGAGAGGGGGAAGCATCTTGGAGGTTGGGTAACTTTTCTCCAAGGTATTTACGATTTTTTCCATGACCCACAGAACCGGGCGAGAGGAGACCGTCGAGCGGATCAATTTACGGGCTAAGAAGGACGGCGAATCTTGACCCCAGATCATTGGAGTCTTGTCATGAAACATAGATAGATGAGATAATAGCTCGGGGTATTTTTGGAACAGACGAACTGCTTGAAATGCCGACGTTCTTGCGCGATTCTTATAACGATCCAGACTGCCAGCAAAATAATCTCGGTGCAGGCATCTGGCCTTGATACTACGACGAAAATCGAAACCTTGCTGGTAGGCGCGATAACCAAGATCAACATCACACCATGAACTGGAGCCTAGGAAACCCAGATCATGATACATGCCAACCTCAAAATATGCTTCTCGTCGGATAGACATGTTATTGCTGTAAACATCAGTGAACGTCAGTTTCTCTGAATTTTGGCTGGAGGCCAATGCTGCATTTAAGGTTTGGGGTAGGGGTGTTGTCTCCTCGCACTGAATGTCTACTGTCCCGACTACAATCGCGTTTTGGCGCGTGACATGTTCACGGACGATATACGTCAGGTACTCTGGCTCCAATAAGATGTCATCATCCAAAAATACCAGAATATCTGCTTGACTTTGCCTGGCTGCCAAATTACGAGCTGCGGTTGCACCCTGGTTACTCTGCCGGGAATAGCGCAGAGTGAACGGAAATACCTCCTCTGCAATCTCCTGAGTTCCATCCGCCGAGCCGTCATCTACGATGATGACCTCAAAATTAGGATAGGTTTGCTGTGCGAGTGAATTTAGCGTATCAAGCAGCATGTCTTTGCGGTTATAGGTGGGGATAATCACGCTGACCGGAGGTAGGTACTCCGCTATAGCTTCTTCTTCTTTTCTTTCAGGCATACTTGTCTGCTGTGGGGGCGGAACCTGGGCAACTTCTTGTAAATATCCTTCGATCTCATCGATCATTCTTGTCATCGTGAATCCGTCAACGACTGTTTTCTGCCCCGCAGCGGCAAGCCTTCGGCGCAACACGGGGTCAATTGCCAGCTTGGCAATCTTTTGTGTCAAATCTTCCGCATCACCTGGAATGAAGAACAACCCATTTTCGCCATCTCTTAGGATTTCAGTGGTTCCCCCTGTTGGCGTAGCAACCACCACCAGACCCGAGATCATGCCTTCTAACACGATCCTGCTAAAGGGTTCCTGCCAAACCGAGGGCACCAATAACACATCAGACTCTTGCAATAACTGGGGCATTTCTTCCGCTGGTACATGTCCAGAAAATGACACGTAATCGTTCAATCCTGCTTTGTCCACCAGATGGTGCAAAAAATTCTCATATTCCGGAGAACCGGATCCAATCACCCTCAGTTTTATGTTCCGTAGGCCCCGGCGAAACACGAGCGTTTCCAACGCATGTATCACTGTATCCACACCCTTCTCGGGGTATATCCGACCCGCATAAAGTAGGTTAAGTGTTTGGTTTTTATGATCGGGTTGGCTAGTTTTTTGGTCTCTTAAGAATTGCTGAGGGTCAAGTCCGGTATGTATGACTCGCGCGTTCTCGATGGGGATTCCCGCCTCAACCAAAATATTTCGAGTAGCAGCGCTGACACAGATCGCGTGCTTGAAAGTCAAAGGCTGTTGTTTTTCTTTGGCGAGCATCGCTAGAGCCACATGGCTGACTGCCCCCTTCACAATCCGGCTGTACCATTTACGCCCCGGAGTACGCCAATACATTTCGTGTTGGCTGGGTAAGGTTGGCTCGTACGTAGCAAACCGATAGACGATTTTGTCCGGATACCTGGCTTCGGCGAATGCCGGCAGCGACCTGGGCAGATTCCACATACCCCAAATGAAGATGATGTCGGGTTCAAACTGCTTAACAACACGCGCAAAGACCTGTAAGTTATGTTTTTCCCTTGCTTTTCTCCTGGTAAAAAAGGTAATACCATTTCGCCAGGGTACCAGGTCCATTTCCAAATACAACGATCTGTAGATCTCACCTGTCTCTACGGGCACATTGTTTGTGCCCTGCATGCTGGTCAAGACCAGTGTAGTATGCCCACGTTCCTTTAAGCCGCGAATCACTTGCTGGCATGACAGATCTTGTCCGCCCGATCCATGGATTTGATAAAAATTGATAAGAAATAAAATTCGCATTGTTCATCCTCGAAGGGATGTCGTCAGCCAGGGAGGTTATAAATACCCAGCATTGGGCCATCCTCGATCGGATGGATCGATTGATAGACTTGGTTTACAGCATCCATGATTGACTTAATACTTTCCCGGAATACGAGTTTGGTTGTGACCAGCCCATAAGCATTTTCGACAATGTGTAATCTTTCTTCTTCATGATCCAAATAATATAGAATGGTTTGGGCAAGTGAATCAACAGGGACAGATACGTAATGTGTTCCGGCGATAAAGCTTGGACAATGGGGGAGAACTGGTTCAGAAACGACTAGTGAGCGGTTTGGAGCAGCCAGAGCAATGCGGGAAAAGTTATCGTCATACCAGGTGCGGGTAATATTGAGGGTGATTTTGGATCGATTCAGGTAATGAATGCGCTCATCCCCGAAGATAAATGGGTTCTCTTTTCCGTCGGCTAAATGCAATCGAACCCCATTAGCATCAAGTTCGCTTCGAACCCGATCTAATAACAAGCTCCGCCTTTTTGTGCCTCGCGTTCCCATCCACAAGATATCGATATCTCGTTCCAAACTCAGCTCTTTGTACCAGCGGGGTGTTGCTCCCCAATGAGCAACGATGGTTGGCAACCCATGCTGACGGTGGATCTCAGCATAGATCTGTGATGTATCCGCAAAGATATCTAACCAACCTCGACGAAGTGCATAATAGTAATCTCCAAGGTAACGAAAACGCGACATCCGGGATTTGATTAAAGAGAAAAACCTTTCGGATCCGCGGATTTTTGCGGCACCGTTTCGGGAATCTTGGATCCTCCCCAACCAGGAACGCCATCCGGAGACTGAGCTCATAAGCTTCCAGGGGATTCTCGGGTCAGGGATCCCCTCCGTATTCCAATGAACGAAAATAGGCTTCTGTTCCGGAGGCAATTTGGCTAATTGGCGCGGGATTGTTAAGAACTTTCCATATGGACCAAAAGAGAAAACCACTTCGGCTTTTTCAGGGATTGCAGAGCCAACTTGAAACTGTACTGGTTGGTAACCCAGTGTATGGAGCTCGTCTGATATAACCTCAGTGATTCCATCTCTTTGATTCCAGCAGGGAATGGCTATGATACTTGGTCTGTCTAAACTAGGGATTACGGAATTCATCTACAATCCAACCGTCTTAAGGGTCCCCATCGATTTGCCTCCTCTGGAGGAGACTACGCATCCATTCAGGAGAACTCCTTAAGTTTCTGGTAATCGATCTTATCTGTGGATGTTTTCGGGAGAACATCTAAAAAAGAAAAGAGATCAGGCACCATGTAAGCAGGGAGGTTTTGTGCGCAGAATTGTTTTAGCTCAATGATCGAAGGTCGATTATCTTGGTGATGACTGATGAAGGCTCTAATTTTGACTCCATTGTCGTCCTGCAAAGCGACCACGGCAGTTTCTTTGATGGCTGGATGGCGATATAAACCTGCCTCGATCTCCCCCAACTCAATCCGGTAACCCCTTTTTTTCACCATCCGATCTCGTCGGGCAACATAGATGTAATTTCCATCTGGCTCCTCGAACACGATATCCCCAGTTTTGTACCACTTGTTGCCTGAGGGATCGACTAGAAAAGCATTCGCTGTTTTTTCGGGTAGGTTCCAATAACCGATCATCACGCCCGGACCACTCGCGCATAATTCTCCTTCTTTACCGGGTGGCACTTCCTTGCCATGTTCATCAAGGATTCTGATCAGGTAGTGAGAGCAAGGTTTTCCAATAGGAAACGGATTCGTTCTATCTTCCGCGAAGATAAGCGGAATTTCATAAAATGTACAAACGTTCGTTTCGGTCGGACCATAAAGGTTAAGATACCTGGGGTTTGGAATCAGCTTCTTGAGCGCACGAAGATGCTTGACCGGAAATACTTCACCTGCGAATAAGACAAACCGCAGGTCAGGAAACCCATACTGATTTAATCGTCCATATTGAGCCAAAAAGCTCAATATCGAGGGTGTTGAATACCATATCGTGATCTTTTTCTCTGAAATCAGCCGGGCCAGGCGAATCGGATCTTTACCAATCTCCTCCTCTACAAGCACCAAGGTCGCTCCATGCTTGATAGAGACGTATATATCCAGGATAGATAGGTCAAAGTGAAAGGGTGCATGGGATGAAAAGCGGTCGATCTCAGTTGGTTCGAATGCTTCTGAGCACCAGTCGATGAAGCTGAGTGCATTCTGCTGAGATAGCATCACCCCCTTGGGTTTGCCAGTGGAACCGGATGTATATAGGATGTAAGCAAGATGATCTGGAGGAAGTTCAAAAGAAACAGGAAGCGCCGGATGACCCGTATTTGCTCGCTCCAGTGCTCTCTTCAAGGAATTTCCACTTCCTGTTCCATCGAGGACAAGGAACGTGGGCAGCTCTTCTTGGCTTGCAAATTCTGCACAAAGCCTTTCCACGAATCGGTTTTCGATAATGATGGCTTTGACAGTACAGTCGCTGAATATATAAGCATTGCGGGCAGGGGGAGCGCCCGGATCTACCGGAACATACACAGCACCTGCTTTTAAGATGCCAAAGATAGAAACCACCGCATCAATGGATTTCTGCAAATACATCCCTATCCGATCGCCTGGGCGGACGCCCAAGTGGATAAGGCTATCTCTGAGGCGATCGGAAAGCTTGTTAAGGTCACGATACGTGATTACGCCGTTACCAGTCTCCTCAACTGCAATCCGGTCAGGGTATTTTTGCGCGGATAGGACCAATAATTGCTGTAGCGTTTTCTGAGTATTCATGATTCCATGACTCTAATAGAGCGCCTGAACATGCACTTCCCTCCGCCACTGCTTCAACAAAGCTTTCGTGATTGCCCAGGCATCGCTTCCAGCGCGCAAACCTTGGCGCAAAGGTCTATTTAGCCTTGATTCCCTAGGCTCGGTTTTAGCGGATTGAATGCTGCCTAAGGAAGGTGCAGGAGCGCCCGTTGCCCGCCAGCTCCACGAACCGCGAAGATTTAATTTTGGGGAAGAAAGGTGATGCTACCAAGAATTCACCGGACCCGTGTTTGGTAGCCCTGGCTCAACTTTCTATCAAGAAGAGCGGGATTAGGAGTCTGGCAAGAACCAACCTCAGCTTGCCTGATAGGGATAGAGCCAGGACAGAAAGTCTTGG